>DAIMIM010000504.1:0-2353 GCA_036722755.1 Caldimonas sp.
TTCACGGCGCTCGAGTTCGACCTGCTGCTGCATTTCGCCTCGCACCCCGGCCATGTCTTCTCGCGCAGCCAGTTGCTCGACGCCGTCTGGGGCTACACGCACGACGGCTACGAGCACACCGTGACGACGCACATCAACCGCCTGCGTAACAAGCTCGAGACCGATCCGATGCGCCCCGAGCTGATCCTCACGGTGCGCGGTGCCGGCTACAAGATTCGCGATGCGCCGATCTGATCGCCGGGGTCGGCCGGCCGCCGGGCCGCTCCCAAGGCCGGCCGCGCCCCCTCGGGGGGCAGCGCCGCGGCCTCAGCCGCAAGCGTGGGGGCTCCATTGAGCGTGAGGTTCAAGCTGGCGCTGACGATCTTCGCCACGGGGCTGGTGACGGCGCTGCTCGTCGTCGCGACCGTCGTCTACTCGTTCCAGCGCTTCGAGAACGAGATCGCCTACCGCCGCGGCATGGCGTTCCTCGTTCGCGTCGTCGGCATGTACGACAACATCTTCGACATGCACGAGCGCAACGCCGAGGAGTTCCAGCGCTGGCTGCGCGGCCTGGTCCTGTTCGAGCCCGACACCGAGCTCTACCTGCTCGACCTGCAGGGCGTGGTGCTGGCCAAGACCGGGCCGGCCCGGTTGCCGCCCGGCTTTCGCGTCGCGCTCGGCCCGGTGCACGAATCGATCGATCGCAAGGACACCGCCTACGTGATGGGCGACGATCCCGAGCGCATGGACGCCGGCGCGGTCGTCGTCGCCAAGTCGGTGCGCCGCGCGGCCGCCCGCGGCACGTCGCCAAGCGCCGGCTATCTCTATCTCGTCCTGCACACGCAGCAGTTGCCGGAGGGCCGCTGGGACGTCTTGCGCAGCAGCTTCGCGCGGCCGGTGATGGGCCTGATCGTCGCCGTCGTCGCCTTCACGACGCTGCTGGCGCTGCTCATCATCTCGGCGGTGACGAAGCCTCTGAAGAAGCTCACGCAGGCGCTCGCGACGCTGTCGCAGCAAGGGCTCGCCGAAGGCCTGACGATTGCCTCGAGCAGCCCGTTGCCGGCGCCGACGAAGGACGAGTTCGGCCAGCTGACGAGCGCCTTCGAAATGCTGCTCGACGTCTGCAGGCGGCAATGGAACGCGCTGCGCCGCACCGACCATTTCCGGCGCGAAGGCGTCAGCAACCTGTCGCACGACCTGCGCTCGCCGCTGACGGCGACCGTCGCCTGCCTCGAGACCCTCGACGGGCGCTGGGCCGACGCGCTGGAGCGGCGCGAGGACCGTCGCCTCGTCGAGATCGCGCTGCGCAACACGCGCAATGCGGCGCGCATGGTGCAGTCGCTGGGCGACCTCGCCAAGCTCGACGAGCCGGAATTCGGCCTGCGCACCGAAGTCGTCGATGCCGGCGAGCTGCTCGACGACATCGCCTTGCGCTTCGCCGAGCGCGCCGCGCGCCAGGGCGTGGTGCTGACGACGACGCGCGACGCACCTGTCGGTGCACCGTTGCCTCACGCGCGGCTCGACATCGAGCTGTTCGAGCGTGCCGTCGCCAACCTCGTCGACAACGCCCTCAAGTTCTGTCCGCGCGGCAGCGCCATCGTGCTCGCGGCGACACGGCGCGGCGGCCAGGTCGTCGTCAGCGTCAGCGACGACGGGCCCGGCATCGCGGCCAGCGACTTGCCGCATCTCTTCGATCGTTTCTACCAGAGCCGTTCGAGCGTCGCGCCGGCCACGGGCGACGGCGGGCGCGGGCTGGGCCTGGCCATCGTCAAGCGCATCGCCGAGCTGCACGGCGCCGAGGTCGCGGTGACGAGCGCGCTCGGCGCCGGCACGCGGGTCAGCATCACCTTGCCAGCCGCGCCCGGCTGAGGTGCGGCGGCCGCACCGGGAAAGCCCTGGTGCCGCGACGTGGGGCGGCCTCTACAGTGGCTGACTCGCGCAGGCACCAGACCGGTGCCAGGCATGACAAGGACAGCGGGGAGACAAGGTCGCACTCAGCGATAAGGGCAGGCCCGGAGGCCGACGCAAAAAAATCCGAAGGGGCGCCGTACAACCGGCGCCCCTTCGTTTTTCGGCTCCTGCGCGCCGGCGCCGAGCCTTCCCGCGAACTGTGCCGCGCGAATGCCTCGTCGCGGCCGCGTCCGGGGCCGCCCCGTCTCGTACCATGCGAGCGCCGCCGCTTGCACGCCACGCCAATGACCCAGTCCGATCGCCGTCTCCTCGAGGTCGACATCCCCGCCCAGCCCGAGGTGCTCGTGCAGCTGTCGCTGCTCCTCGCCGAAGACGACGTCGATCTCAACGCTGCCAGCCTGCTCATCGCCTCCGACATGGCGCTCGCCGCGGCGGTGCTGAAGGCCGTCAACTCGGCGATGTA
>DAIMIM010000505.1:0-2349 GCA_036722755.1 Caldimonas sp.
GCATGTTCCACATGATGAACGAGGCGCGCATCGCCGTCGGCCTCGGCGCCGCCATGCTCGGCTTCGCCGGCTACGAGGCTTCGCTCGACTACGCGAAGACGCGGCCGCAGGGTCGGCCGATGGGTCCCGGCGGCAAGGACGCGTCGAAGCCACAGGTGCCGATCATCGAGCACGCCGACGTCAAGCGCATGCTGCTGGCGCAGAAAAGCTATTGCGAAGGGGCGCTGGCGCTCGAGCTCTACTGCGCTCGTCTTGTCGACGAGCTTCATACCGGCGACGGCGCGGCGAAGGCGCGCGCGCATCTGCTGCTCGAGGTGCTGACGCCGATCGCCAAGAGCTGGCCCAGCGAGTGGTGCCTGGAAGCGAACAGCCTTGCCATCCAGGTGCTGGGAGGCTACGGCTACACGCGAGACTTCCCGGTCGAGCAGTACTGGCGCGACAACCGGCTCAACATGATCCACGAAGGCACGCACGGCATCCAGGCGCTCGACCTGCTCGGGCGCAAGGTGGTGATGAACGGCGGCGCTGGCCTGACGCTGCTCGGCCAGACCATCGGCGCGACGGTCGAGCGAGCCGGTTCGGTCGATCTGTTGCAGGACGATGCCCGTGCGCTGGCCGACGCCACCACGCATCTCGAGGCGGCGACGAAGGCCGCCTGGTCGACCGGCGCGCCGGTCGAGGCGCTGGCCAACGCGACGCCGTATCTGCAGGCCTTCGGCCACGTCGTCCTGGCCTGGATCTGGCTCGACGTCGCGGTGTGCGCGGCGGCCGCACCGGCCGACGCCGCCCAGCGTGGGCGCCTGGCCGCCTGCCGGTATTTCTTTCGCTACGAGCTGCCGAAAATCGGCGCGTGGCTCGGCGTGGTCGAGACGCGCGACGACACCTGCCGAACCATGCGCGCGGAGGACTTCTGAACATGTCTGCTTCTCGGATCGGCTCGACGATCTGGCTTCTCGTCTATGGCGGCCTGTTTGCCGTCTGTCTGGGCTTCGCGCTGCAGCGCGGCGGGCAAGGGTACGGCTGGGGCGTGGTCTGCGTCGGCGGCGCGGCCGTCGTGGCCGGCGCCATCCTCGTCTGGGTCCGTTCCCGGATGCGCGAGCCGGCCGACTAAGCGACTCGAGCGACACCCACTTTCACGGAGACTTGAAGCCATGAGCACACCGCTTCGCACGTTGTTCGACCTGTCGGGCAAGACCGCCCTCGTGACCGGCGGCTCGCGCGGCCTCGGCCTGCAGATCGCCGAAGCGCTGGGAGAGGCCGGCGCGCGCGTCATGCTCACCTCGCGCAAGGCAGGCGATCTCGAGGAATCCGCGGCGCACCTGAAGGCCCAGGGCATCGAGGCGATCTGGATCGCCGCCGACGCCAGCCAGCCGAGCGAGATCGTGCGCGTCGCGCAGGACGCGATCGCCCGGTTCGGCCACGTCGACATCCTCGTCAACAACGCCGGCGCGACCTGGGGCGCGGCGGCCGAGGATCACCCGCTCGAGGCGTGGGACAAGGTGATGAACCTCAACATCCGCTCGATCTTCCTGATGAGCCAGGCGATCGGCAAGCACACCATGATTCCGCGCCGGCAAGGCAAGATCATCAACGTCGCATCGATCGCCGGGCTGGCCGGCAACAGCGCCGACATGGCCATGCTCGCCTACAACACCAGCAAGGCGGCGGTCGTCAACTTCACGCGCACGCTGGCCGGCGAATGGGGCAAGTACAACATCAACGTCAACGCGCTCGCGCCCGGCATGTTCCCGAGCAAGATGACGAAAGGAACGATAGCGCGCATCGGCGCGGCGAGCCTGGCCGGCCACGCACCGCTGCTGCGCATCGGCGACGATGACGACCTCAAGGGTGCGGCCCTGCTCTTCGCCTCGCAGGCCGGCAAGCACATCACCGGACAGATCCTGCCGATCGACGGCGGCGTCTCCGCGATCATCGCGGCATAGCGTGCTGCCCGAATGAAGCTCGCCGTCCGCATTCCTTTCGCCGAGTTGCTCGGCCTCGAGCTCGTCCGCTTCGAGCACGACGAGGCGGAGCTCGCTCTCGAGCTGCGCGAGGATCTTTGCAACTCATGGAGCGTTGCCCACGGCGGCGTCACCATGACCTTGCTCGACATTGCGATGGCGCACGCGGCGCGCAGCCCGGGTGAAGACGGCACGGTCGACTCCTCGGGCGTCGTCACGATCGAGATGAAGACCAGCTTCATGCGTCCCGGCGAAGGGCGGCTGGTCGCCAGCGCGCGGCGCCTGCATCGCACCGCTTCACTCGCCTTCTGCGAGGCGACGGTTGTCGGCGGTGACGGCAAGCTCGTCGCGCAGGGAACGGGCACTTTCAAATTCATGCGCGCGCTTG
>DAIMIM010000506.1:0-2338 GCA_036722755.1 Caldimonas sp.
TGAGGATGCTGCGCCGCTCGTAGCGCTCGGCGATCAGCTCGAACAGCACGCTGGTTTCGGCCTGGTCCTTCCGGACGTACGAGATGTCGTCGAGGATAAGCAGGTCGTAGCGGTCGAGCTTGGCCAGGGCCTGGGGCAGCTGCAAGCTCTGCCTGGAGGCCTGCAGGCGCTGCACCAGCTCGCTCGTTCGCATGTAGAGCACGCGGTAGCCGGCTTCGATCAGCGCGTGGCCGATACCGCAACCTATGTGGCTCTTGCCGGCGCCGGGCGGACCGAATATTAGAACCGAGGCCCCCTTGTCGAGCCAGGCGTCGCCGCTGGCGAGTGCCATCACGTGGGCCTTGGAGAGCATCGGCACTTCGGCGAACTCGAACGTCGCGAGAGTCTTGGTTGGATCGAGCTGCGATTCGATGCGGTGGCGCTCGATGCGCCGCTTCGCCCGTTCGGCCACTTCGTGCTCGAGCAGGCCGCCCAGGAAGCGCGCGGCCGGCCAGCCCTCCTTGTCCGAGCGCTCGGCGAACTCGGGCCACAGCCGCCCGATCGTCGGCAAGCGCAGCTCACCCAGCATCAGCGCGTTGCGTGCGGGATCCCACGACGCGGCGCTCACGCCGCCACCTCGAGCTCGTCGGTCTGCTCGCTCGGCAGCAAGGCGTCATAGGCCCTCGCCATCGGCATCTCGACCGTGATCAGCGGCAGCTCCACCTTGCGCGGGGCGAACTCCTCGCGCAGACGCTTGACGTCGGGCAACTCGCCTGCATCAAGCAGTGCCTGCAGTCGCTCGGCGAGCACGCCTTCGACGCCGTCGAGGGCGGCCATCTCGAGGAGGGCCACGATCGTCTGGCAGGCTTGGCGCTGGGGCAACCTGCACTCGAGCTGTTCCCACATCCGGCGGTACGCCTCGCGTGGGAAGAGCTCATCGCGGAAGACCAGCCCCTTGAACGCCTGGGGCTTGCGCTTCAAGGCGTCGACGAAGTGTCGGTAGTCGATCATCCGGCCGCGGCCGTTGATCGACGATCGCCTGCCGCGTGCCAGAGTCAGCACGAGCGCGCCCGAGAGGAAGCACTCCAGCCGGTCGCTGTAGAGCCGCACCTTCAGCCGGTGGCCGATCAGGCGCGACGGCGCGCTGTAGAGGACGCCCCGTACGGTGAAGGTGCCGCAACGCGTGACGCGAGCTTCCTCCTCGACGAAGTCGGTGGTGCGCCGCTGGGGCAGCTCCTGCAACTGCTCGCGCTCGATCCGGAACGCCGCCGCGTTGCGGCGGTTGCGCCGCATCACGGCTTCGCGCACGAAGCCTTCGTAGCTCGCCCGGTCCTCGAAGTCGCGGTGCCCGCGCAGCAGAAGCGCCTGCTCGATCGCCTCCTTCAGATACCGGTGCGAGGCCTCGACGCTGCCGTTCTCGTGGCTGAGCCCCCGGTTGTTGCGCGTGCCGGCCATGCCGTAGTGATCGAGGAGTGCCGTGTAGCGCAGCGTGAAGTCCTCTTCTTGAGCCAGGTTCTTGAACGCCGCCGACAGACTGTCGCTGCGGTGCTCCAGCGGGGCGCCACCGGCCTGCCAGAGAGCGTTCTGCAGTCCCTTGGACAAGGCCTCGAAGCTCTCGCCGCCTGCGACCACTTCGGCGTGCTCCCAGCGCGAGAAGGCGAGCACGAAGTGGTACAGGATGTGCGCAAACGGCTCGCTCGCAATCGTGACGCGCAGCTCGCCCATGGCGGTGAAGTCCGACAGGCCGCGCTGGCCGGGTGCATGGTCTTGCGGGAAGAACACTTCCTTGGCCGGGCCTTCGAGGGCGCGCCAGTGGCGGATGTGACGCTGAAGCGTGCGCAGCACGCTGTCAGAGAAGCGCTCCGGGTGATCGTCCTGGAGCTTGCGCAGCAGCGTGATGGCCATCAGCTTGGGAGCGCCCTTTAGCAGCGGCACCACTTCGGCGTCCCACACGTCGGCGAACGGATCGGCGCGCGAGCGCCAATAGCGGCGCGGCGTTTGCGAAGGCAATGTGGCCAAGCTCTCGATGCGTCGAGCACTGCGCTCGCTGATGCCGGCCTTGGCCGCGGCCAGCTCCTGGGACTTGTTCTTGCGGATCTTCATGTAGAGGCGAACCTGTTGATCGGTGATTCGGGTTCCTGGCACTGGGCCGACCTCTTCTTGAGACCTGAGCCCGCCATCGTGAACCCCCACCAACCCGGCGCCGCCGGTAGCTCGTCGTCTGCGGCGGCTACGCCGCCTTCGACTCCTCACCACCGGCCATCATGGTTGTCGTTCCACCGGACAAGAAGAGTGTCGCCGTCTAGATCGGCTTCGAAGATCGGATCGAGCACCAGCATCGCTGCTGTCATGCAGACCC
>DAIMIM010000507.1:0-2337 GCA_036722755.1 Caldimonas sp.
CGGCCCTGGCCGAGCACGATGTCGGTCATGTTGAGGCTGGCCGAGACCATCAGCACGACGACGAGCGCGAAGCCCATCGCGATCTCGTAGCTCACCATCTGCGCCGAGGCGCGCAGCGCGCCGAGGAAGGCGTACTTCGAGTTGGAAGCCCAGCCGGCGATGATGACGCCGTAGACCTCCATCGACGTGATCGCCATCAGGAAGAGCAGGCCGGCGTTGATGTTCGACAGCGCCTTTTCTGGCCCGAACGGAATCACGGCCCAGGCGGCGAGCGCCGGCATGATCGTCATCACCGGGCCGAGGAAGAAGAGGCCCTTGTTCGCCGCGGTCGGGACGATGATCTCCTTGAAGATCAGCTTCACGGCATCGGCGATCGGCTGCAGCAGGCCGAACGGGCCGACCCGGTTCGGACCAGGGCGGATCTGGCTCCAGCCGATCGCCTTGCGCTCCCAGAGCGTCAGGTAGGCGACGCAAAGCATCAGCGGAATCAGCAGGCAGACGATCCGCACGACGGCCCACACCGTCGGCCAGGCGACGCCGAAGGTCGACGCGCCGAAGCTGGTGATCGAATCGATCATCGCCGGTCGTGCCTCAGGCTGCGCTCGCCGCGGCCAGGCCGGCCGGCTGCGACGGTTCGGCCAGCGCGATCTCGAGCCTGCCGAACATGGGGCCGAGCGCCGCGGTGAGCGGATGCCCCGCGGGGACGCGGATCACGTTCGAGGCGAGCGAGGCGTCGATGTGCGCGTGCAGCACGACCGACGTGGCGCCCTGCGTGATGCGCACGGGCGCGCCGTCGACGATGCCGCGCTCGGCCGCCAGCTCGCTCGGCACGCCAACGACCGGACGATGGGCGTCGGCGGTGAGCTGCAGTGCGCTGGCGCGGCGGACGATCGGATCGGTCGAATAGATCGGCACGTCGGCGATGCGTTCGAGCGCGCCGTCGCTCTCCAAAGCGAGAACGACCGCGGGCTCGGCGATTGCGTCGCCGCGCGCGGCGAGTCGCGCCGGGATCGTCGCGATGTCGCCGAGCGCCTCGGCGCGCACGTCGTCCGTGGTCTCGAAACCGAAGCCGGCCAGGCCGAGCAGATTGCCCAGCACCCGCAGCACCTTCCAGGCCGGGCGCGCGTCGCCTTGCGGCTTGACGACACCGTGAAAACTCTGCACGCGGCCTTCGGCATTGACGAAGGTTCCGGACGTTTCAGTGAACGGCGCGATCGGAAGGAGCACATCGGCATGGTCGTCGCCCGACGCCGGCTTGAACGACGTGAGCGAGACGACCATCTCGGCCTGGCGCAGCGCGGCGGCAGCGGCGGCCCCGTCGCCGGCGTCGAGCGTCGGCTCGCTTTGCAGCAGGACAAATGCCTTGATCGACGAGCCACCGGCAAGCATGCGCGCGGCACTGGCGCCGGTCGCACCCGGCACGGCATCGACGAGCTGCGCGCCGAGCGCATTGCCGCCCGCGCCGAGCCAGCCGAACGTGGCGCCGGTCTGCTCGGCGATCCAGCGCGCGAGTGTCTCGATGGCCGCGGCTTGCGGATGCTGCATGGCGGCGTGGCCAAGCAGCACCGCCTTGCGCTCACCGCCCGCGAGCGCCGCGGCGATGGCCTTGGCCTCGTCGCTCGGCGGCCGAGACGCGGCAGCGCCGGCAGGCGCCGCGATGTTCTTCGCCGCGGCCACCTGTGCCGCGATGTCGGCCAGCGCCGCCAGCCACCCGCTCGGCGCCACGGCGATGCTGGGCGCCATCGGCATCAGCCAGTCGTCGCGCAGTGCGTGCAGGCTCATCACCTTCGCGCCCTTTTTCGTCGCCTGGCGAATGCGCTGCGCGAACAAGGGATGGTCCTTGCGCAGGAACGAGCCGATCACCAGCACGCGCTGCAGCTCAGAGAGCGAGGCGATCGAACGGCCGAGCCAGCGCGGCGCGGCGCTGGGCGCCGCTGCATCGGGCGACGGCGCTTCGCGCAGGCGCGTATCGATGTTCTCGCTGCCCAGGCCGCGCATGAGCTTGGCCAGCAGGTGCAATTCCTCGACGGTGGAAATCGGCGATGCGAGAGCGCCGATGCTCGACGCGCCGTGCTCGACGGCGATCTGCGTGAGGCCGCGCGACACGTAGTCGAGCGCAGCCGTCCAGTCGACCGCCTTCCACACGCCACCCTGGCGGATCATCGGCGTGGTCAGGCGCTCGGGCGAGTTGAATGCCTCGTAGGAGAAGCGGTCACGGTCGGCGAGCCAGCACTCGTTGACGTCGTCGTTCTCGAGCGGCACGACGCGCATCACCTGCGCGCCCTTGACCTGGACGATCAGGTTGGCGCCGGTCGAATCGTGCGGGCTCACGCTCTT
>DAIMIM010000508.1:0-2323 GCA_036722755.1 Caldimonas sp.
AACAGATTTACAGTCTGCCCCCTTTAGCCACTCGGGCACCCCTCCGAGACGAACCCAAGACTATAGCACCTGCGAGGACGGCCGGCCAATTGCCCACCAGTCGACGCGGTCCGCAGTCGCCTCGAAGTGGCTGCCGTCGGCCATGAACCGGCGCTGGAAGTCGTACGAAGGATGGCGCGCGAACAAGGCCTTCGCGCCACCAGACGCGCCGGCGCCGGCCCAGAAGGCCTGCGCCTTGGCTCCCCATACCAGGAAGACCGGGGGATCCTGGCGTCCAGCGAGCAGCTGGACGATTTCGCGAGTAAGCGCCTGCCATCCGCACTCGAGATGGCTGGCGCTGCGGCCGATCTCCACCGTCAGGACCGGATTCAGCAAGAGCACGCCCTGTCGCGCCCAGGCGTCGAGCGTCCACGTCACCGGTGGCTGGAAGCGACCCGGGCGATCGGCGGCCAGCACATCGAAGATGCGCGCCAGCGAGCGGGGCCGCCCCTGGCCGGCCGAAAACGCGAGCCCGTCGGCGTGGCCTCGCGTCGGATACGGGTCCTGGCCGACGACGACGACCTTCACGTCGCGTGGTGCGACCAGGCGCATCGCGCGAAACGGATCTTCGGGCGCGATCTCGCGATCGCCGGAAACGCCTTCGATGCAGCGCTGCACCGCGCCCAGCCGTTCCTGCGTCCACCCAGGCAGGGCGGCGGCCCACGCCGGTGGCAGCGACGCGAACGCCGCGCCCAGATCCGCCGCTCTCATCGCAGCAGGCTCGCGAGCGCGGCGCCCGGATCGGGCGCGCGCATGAACGCCTCGCCCACCAAAAACGCGTGGACGCCTTCCCGGCGCAGCCGCTCCACGTCGGCGGGCGCGAGGATGCCGCTCTCGCTGACCACGGTCCGTCCGGCGGGCACGCGCGGCAGCATCCGGATCGTCGTGTCGAGCGAGACCTCGAACGTGCGCAGATCGCGGTTGTTGATGCCCACCAGAGGCGTCGAGAGCAGGGCCGCGCGATCGAGCTCGGCGGCGTCGTGCACCTCGACGAGCACGGCCATTCCGAGCGCTTTGGCGATGGCCTCGAAATCGGCGAGCTGGCTGTCGTCGAGGATGGCGGCAATGAGAAGGACGCAGTCGGCGCCCATCGCCCGCGCCTCGAAGAGCTGGTAGGCGTCGATCATGAAGTCCTTGCGCAGGACCGGCAGCGGGCAGGCAGCGCGCGCCGCCTCGAGCGCGGCGACGGAGCCCTGGAAGAATTTCTCGTCGGTCAGCACGCTGAGCGCGGCGGCGCCGTGACGCGCGTAGCTCTCGGCGATCTCCGCGGGACGGAAGTCGTCGCGCAGCACGCCTTTGCTCGGGCTCGCCTTCTTGATCTCGGCGATCACGGCGGCACTGCCCCTGGCGATCCGGCTGCGCAATGCCTTGACGAAGTCGCGCTGGCCGCCGAGCGCTTCGGCGTCGGCGCGGAGCGAGGCCAGGCTGCGGTACAGCCTGGCTTTCGAGACCTCGTCGCGCTTGACCTCGACGATCGTGCGCAGGATGTCGCTCACCCGCTCACCGCTCAGGCCTTCGCCTGGCGCGCGGCGAAGGCGAGGAATTCGTCGAGCTTGGCGCGGGCTCGTCCGTCGGCGATCGCCGCGCTCGCGCTGTGTACACCGTCTTCCATGGTCGCCGCGACGTTGGCCGCGTAGAGCGCGGCGCCGGCGTTGAAAGCGACGATGTCGCGCGCCGCTCCCGGCTCGTCGGCGAGGACCGATTCGATCACCGACTTCGAGTGCGCCGGTGTGTCCACCCGCAGCGCCCGGTTGCTCGCCATCGTGAAGCCGAAGTCTTCGGGATGGATCTCGTATTCGCGGATCTCGCCGTCCTTCAGCTCGCCCACCATCGTCGCTGCGCCGAGCGAGATCTCGTCCATGCCGTCCTTGCCGTAGACGACGACCGCGTGCTCGGCGCCGAGCCGCTGCAGGGCGCGGACCTGGATGCCGACCAGATCGGGGTGGAACACGCCCATCAGGATGTTCGGTGCGTCGGCCGGGTTGGTGAGCGGGCCGAGGATGTTGAAGATCGTCCGGACGCCGAGCTCCTTCCTCACCGCGGCGACGTTCCTCATCGCCGGATGGTGGTTCGGCGCGAACATGAAGCCGATGCCGGTGGCCTCGATCGACGCGGCGATGTCCGCGGGCGTCAGCGCCAGGGACAGGCCGAGCGCCTCGAGCACGTCGGCGCTGCCGGACTTGCTGCTGACGCTGCGGTTGCCGTGCTTGCTGACGCGCGCCCCGCAGGCCGCGGCGACGAACATGCTGCAGGTCGAGATGTTGAAGGTGTGCGAGCCGTCGCC
>DAIMIM010000509.1:0-2314 GCA_036722755.1 Caldimonas sp.
CCGGCAAGACGTTGCAGTACGTCGAGCAGTCGGTCGCGCACTGGGTGATGTCGACCGGTGCGCTGGCGGTGATGATCCCGAGCCCGGCCGGCGACACGCACAAAGGCGACGCCGCGCTCGACGACTTCGCCGTCTGGCTCGATGCGCTCGTTCTCGAGGGCGGCTCCGACGTCTGGCCGGGCAGCTACGGCGAAGAACCGCTCGACGAACGCTGGCACGGCGACCGCGTCCGCGACGACTACGAGAAGGCGCTGCTCGCCGCGTTCGCGGCGCACGGCAAGCCGGTGCTCGGCATCTGCCGCGGCTTGCAATTGATGAACGTCGCGCATGGCGGCACGCTGTTCCAGGACATCGATGCGCATCGGCCCGGCGACGTTCGCCACCGCGACGCCGTCAGCTACGACCGCAATCTCCATCCACTCGAGTTCGTGGCCGGAACGCGGCTCGCCGAGATCTTCGAGGACACGCCGCGCGCGACCGTGAACAGCGTCCATCACCAGGCCGTCAAGGACCTGGCGCCGGGCTTCGTCGTCGAGGCGCGCTGTCCCGTCGACGGCATGATCGAGGCGATTCGCAAACCGGGGCCGAGCTTCATGGCGGCGGTGCAGTGGCATCCGGAATTCCACCGGTCCGGCGAAGGCACGCTCGACGACCGGCCCTTGCTCGACGACTTTCTCGCCGCCGCGCGCGCGGCGCGGCAACCATGACGACGACGTTGACGATCACGAATCCGGCCGATGGCTCGCTGCTCGGCGAGCTGCCGGCCGACGATGCGGCGAGCGTCGCCGCCAAGGTCGCGCGTGCCCGCGCCGCGCAGCCCGGCTGGGCCGCCGTGCCGCTGGCCGGGCGCAAGGCGGCGATCGCGCGGTTTCGAGAGCGTGTCGTCGCCGAGCTCGAGACGCTGGCGAGAACGTTGACGTCGGAAGTCGGCAAGCCGATCGCCCAGTCGCGCAACGAGCTGAACGGCTTTCTCGGCCGCATCGATTTCTTCCTGGCCGAGGTCGAGGCCAGCACGGCGAGCGAAGAGGTCTTCGCCGACTCGGCGGTGACGGAGCGAATCGTCCACGACCCGCTCGGTGTCGTCGCCAATGTCTCGGCGTGGAACTATCCGTACTTCGTCGGCGGCAATGTCGTCGTGCCGGCCCTGCTGACCGGCAACACGGTGCTCTACAAGCCTTCGGAGTTCGCGACGCTGACGGGCCTGCACATCGCCCGGCTGCTGCACGCGTCCGGCGTTCCCGGCGACGCGTTCATCGCCGTCGTCGGCGGCGGCGCGGCCGGCGCGGCGCTGGTTGACCAACCCGTCGACGGCATCTTCTTCACCGGCTCGGCCGCCACCGGCGCGCAGATCGCAGCCGCGGTCGGCCCGCGCCTGATCCGACTGCAGCTCGAGCTCGGCGGCAAGGACCCGAGCTATGTCGCCGACGATGCCGATCCGCAGGCCGCCGCCGAATCGCTCGCCGATGGCGCGATGTACAACACCGGGCAGAGCTGCTGCTCGGTCGAGCGCATCTATGTGCACGAGCGCATCCACGACGCGTTCGTCGACGCCTTTGTCGCGACGGTCGCCGGCTTCAAGCTCGGCGATCCGATGGACGACGCTACCTACATCGGCGCGATCACGCGGGCGCCGCAGCTCGCGGTGCTCGAAGCCCAGGTGGCCGACGCCGTGGCGAAGGGCGGCCGCGTGCGGATTGGCGGCAGGCGCGTCGCGCGGGCAGGGCAATGGTTCGAGCCGACCGTCGTCACGGAAGCGAACCACGGCATGCTGCTGATGCGCGACGAGAGCTTCGGCCCGGTCATCGGCATCCAGAAGGTCAGGGGCGACGACGAGGCGGTCGCGCTCATGAACGACACGCGATACGGCCTGACGGCGGGCGTGTACACGCGCGACGAGAGCAGGGCGCGACGTCTGCTCGCGCAGGTGCGCGCCGGAAGCGTCTACTGGAATTGCTGCGACCGGGTGAGCCCACGCCTGCCGTGGTCCGGTGTCGGCGACTCGGGCATCGGCGTCACGCTATCGACCTATGGCATTCAGACCTTCACGCGTCCGAAGGCGTGGCACCTGCGCAGGCCCTGAACAGCGGTCGAGCGCGTCGACGCATCGACGGTGGTGACGAGGTCAGTGCGGGAGCGCTGCGACGGGTCGCTGGGTTGCGTTCATGTCCCCCGGCCGGGCGGTCGCCCGACACCCTCGGCAGCGACGCTCAGGTCACCGATCCCAGCGTCACTTCGCCGATCGGAATGAATCCGATCGGGTTGAGGCTGATGGGGATCAGCCCGATCGACGGCGCCGCCGAGGCGGCAACCTCCA
>DAIMIM010000510.1:0-2308 GCA_036722755.1 Caldimonas sp.
CGCCACGACAGCCGGCGCTGACGCGCTCGCCTCACGCGCTGCATCGCCCCGCGGCTCCATGATGATCTCGTCGCGATTCGCGGCCACTGGCGGCGACCCCGGCATCTGCGCCCCATTGACGCGGCTCGCAGCGGGCGACGCCGGTGGCGACAGCGGTGGCAGCGCGTCCTTTTTCGGGATCTCGATCGGAATGTCGACCGGGATCGGCCGCGGCTGGGTCTCGAAGACGAGCGGGAAGCCGACGATGCCGATGCCAAGCAGCACCACCGCGCCGATCAGCCGCTGGCGGGCACGCGTGCGGGCCTGCTGCACGGCGTCGGCCGGAGCGAGAGTCGGGGCAGCGGAGTCGCTCTTCTGCTTGAACATCGTGGCCGTGGGTTCGAGCCGAATGCGAAAAAGACCTGGACCGCCGCAGGTCTCTTGCGGAGGGCTCTAGGCGGTGTGGCGGCCGGCCCGTTGCGGCAAGCCGTGTTCGAGGATGCCGCCGACGTTGTAGAAGGAACCGAAGACGACGATTCTATCAACCGGCTCGGCGGCGGCCATCGCGGCGGCCATCGCCTCGCCGGGCGAACGGTGCTGTGCCACCGTGACCTCCTTGGCGACGCCGCCCACACCGGCCAGGGCGGCCTCGAGCTCGGCGGCCGAGGCCGCGCGCGGCGTCGGCAGGTCGGTGAAATGCCACGCATCGACGAGCGGCGCCATGCGCGCGAGGATGGCCGCGATGTCCTTGTCGCGCATCGCCCCGAAGACGGCGTGGGTGCGCGGGAAATACCCCATCTGGTCGAGGTTCTGCGCGAGCGCGGCGACGGCATGCGGGTTGTGGGCGACGTCGAGCACCAGCGTCGGCTCGCCGGGCACGACCTGGAATCGCCCGGGCAGCTCGACCGTCGCCAGGCCGACGCGCACCGCCTGCGCGCTCACCGGCAGGCGCTCGCGCAGAACTTCGAGTGCGGCGAGCACGCCCGAAGCATTGAGCAACTGGTTGGCACCGCGCAGCGCCGGATAGCCGAGGCCGCCGAAGCGGCTCGCGCGACCGACCCATTCCCACTGCTGGCGATCGCCGCCGGCGCGAAAGTCGACGCCGGCGCGACGCAGGTCGGCGCCGATGGCGCGGGCCTCGTCGATGACACTGGCGGGCGGCAGCGGATCGCTGACGATGGCCGGCTTGCCGCGCCGAAAGATGCCCGCCTTCTCGCGGCCGATGGTCTCGCGATCCGGCCCCAGGAATTCGGCGTGATCGACGTCGATGCTGGTGAGCACGGCGCAGTCGGCGTCGAAAGCGTTGACGGCATCGAAGCGGCCGCCGAGCCCGACCTCGAGGATCACCAGCTCGAGCGACGACGCGGCCAGCAAGCGGGCGATGGCGAGGAACGTGAATTCGAAATAAGTCAGCGAGATGTCGCCGCGCGCCACCTCGACCGCCTCGAAGTGCGGCAACAACGCCTCGGCATCGACTGCCCTGCCATCGACGCGGCAACGCTCCTCGAAATGGACCAGATGCGGCTTTGAGAAGAGGCCGACGCGATAGCCCGCGGCGAGCGCGATGCGCTCGAGCATCGCGCATGTCGACCCTTTGCCATTGGTGCCGCCGACGATGACGAGGGGTGCCTCGAAGCGGATGTCGAGACGCTCCTTGACGGCGCGCACGCGCTCGAGCGTGAGCTCGATCGTCTTCGGATGCAGCTGCTCGCAATGCGCGAGCCAATCATCGAGCGTCCTGGTCACATCGGCCGGGCGCCGGGCCGCCCCAAGCCCGGCCACGCCCCCTCGGGGGGCAGGGAGCGAAGCGACCGTGGGGGCTTCATCAGGCGACGGCGTCGGACGGCAGGCGCTGCAGCATCGCGATCTGCCGGGCGATGGTGGTGCGCAGCTCGCGGCGGTCGACAATCATGTCGATGGCGCCCGACTGCAGCAGGAACTCCGAGCGCTGAAAGCCTTCGGGGAGCTTCTCGCGCACGGTGTTTTCGATCACGCGCGGCCCGGCGAAGCCGATCAGCGCCTTCGGCTCGGCGATGACGACGTCACCCACGAACGCGAAGCTGGCCGAGACGCCGCCCATGGTCGGATCGGTCAGCACGCTGATGTACGGCAGCCCCGCCTTGGCCAGCCGCGTCAGCGAGGCATTCGTCTTGGCCATCTGCATCAGGCTCAAGAGGCCTTCCTGCATACGCGCACCGCCGGTCGCGGTGAAGCTGATGAAGGCCGTCTTCTGCTCGATCGCCGTGTGCACGCCGCGCACGAACCGCTCGCCGACGACCGAACCCATCGAGCCGCCCATGAAGTCGAACTCGAAGCACACGGCGACGAC
>DAIMIM010000511.1:0-2303 GCA_036722755.1 Caldimonas sp.
AGCTGCGTGTTCATGGCCACGTACGGGTAGTCGCTGCCGTAGGTGACCTGCGAGGCGGGCACCAGCTTGAGCAACGCCGCCATCGCCGCCGGGTGCGTGGCGTTGGCGGTGTCGTAGAAGAGATGCCGCAACTCGGCCTCGATGCCGTCGGGCGCGAACTGGGCGGCGTTCTTCGCCTTGCCGTGGAAGAAGTCGATGCGGCCGGCCAGCATCGGGATCGTGCCGCCGCCGTGCGAGAACAGCCACTGGATGTCGCGGTTGCGCGCGAAGGTGCCCGACAGCAGCAGGCTGATCACGGCTCGGGTGGTGTCGTGCGGCACCTCGATCACCGCCGGGAAGGTGCCGACGCTCAGGCGCGCGCAGCAACTGGCGACGAGCGGGTGGAAATAGACGACCGCCTTCCTGCGGTTGAGCTCCTCGAAGATCGGCTTGTAGGCCACGTCGCCTGGCCACTTGTCGCCGTAGTTCGTCTGCAGGCCGACACCGTCGACCTTCAGCACGTCGAACACATAGGCGATTTCTTTCAGCGTGCTGTCGACATCGATCATCGGCAGGGTCGCGAACTGGCCGAAGCGGCCGGGATGGTCACGCACCATGCCGGCGGCGTGGTCGTTGCACTCGCGCACGACGCGGTTGACCTCGGGCAAGGTCCAGTCGAACCAGGTACCCGGCGTCGAGGCGATCGAGAGAACGGCCGTGCGCACACCGGCGGCGTCCATGTCGGCGAGCGCGCCTTGCACCGACCAGCCGACCTGCGAGGCGAAGTGGGGGATGCCGCGCTTGTCCTCGTAGTCGAGCCAGGCCTTCTGGTACGCCGGCGGGTAGTAGTGATGGTGCGTGTCGATGACCTTCGGCGCGGCCACCACGATCCGCGCAGCGCAGCCGGGCAACGCGACGGCGGCGGCGCCGGTCGCGGCGAGCGCTCCGAGCGCGCGCAGAAAGCCACGCCGTCCATCGCTGGCTTCGATGCGTGACGCGGCGTCGCAGCCGCAGGAGGGCTCGCACGCGAGGCGATGGCCGAGGTCACTCATCGATCGTCTCCATGGCGGCGGGTCGGCCCGCCGTCTCGTCTCGGCGTCACGATAGGGTCGAGGGCGGTCGGAGACAAATGATCCGTTCCCATCGATATGATCGATGCTATCGATTCGACCACCGGGTTTCCATGGAGCTGAGGCACCTTCGCTACTTCGTGGCGCTGGCCGACTGCCTGAGCTTCACGCGGGCCGCCGGGCGCGTCCACGTCACGCAGTCGACGTTGTCGCACCAGATTCGCCAGCTCGAGGACGAGATCGGCCAGCCGCTCTTCGACCGCATCGGCAAACGCGTGGTGACGACCGAGGCCGGTGAGCTTTTTCTCGCCTACGCCCAGCGTGCGCTGCGTGAAGTCGACCAGGGCATCGCCACGCTGCAGCCTGGCAGCGACGGCCTGACCGGCCAGGTGCGCATCGGCGCGACGCACACCTTCAACATCGGCCTCATCCCGGAATGCGTGGCGCTGTTTCTGGCGCGCCACCCGACGGTGCGCGTGCGTGTCGAGGAGCTGGCCGCCGACCAGATCGGCACCAGGCTGCAGTCGGGCGAGCTCGATCTTGGCATCGCCTACCGGCCGACCGGCCCGACCGAGCTCTGGTTCGAGCCGCTCTACAACGAGGAGATGGTGCTGGTGGTCGGCGACGCGCACCCGCTCGCCGGGCGCAAGCGCATCCGCATGATCGAGCTGCATCAGCAGCGGCTGGTGCTGCTGCCCGAATACTTCGCGACCCGCACGCTGCTCGACGAATGCTTCAAGGCTTGCGGCGCCGAGCCACTCGTCGTCGCCGAGATGTCGACGATCGCGCCGATGCTCGGGCTGGTGCTGCGCACGCAGATCGGCGCGATCGCCGCGATCAACGCCGTGCCTGCGGCGATGAGCGGCCTGCACATGATCCCGATCGAAAGCCCGACACCGATCCGCACGCCCGGCATCCTCTGGCGGCTCGATGCGAAGCAGGCTGCGCCGGTGCAGTCGTTCGCGGTGGTCGTGAGGAAGACCGCGCTCGGCATCAGCCTGCGGCGGCAGGGCCCGGGCTGATCGCCGGGGGGCCCGCGATATCGCCTCCAACAACGTCGCGCCCGACGCGGCACCGATAATCGCCGCCGTCCCAAGACTCTGCGAACCCAGGCCGCACGCGGCCCGACCATGGCCGACCTCGCCCCCGCCCAGCTCGCGTCTGAAGTGCGTCGCCGCCGCACCTTCGCCATCATTTCGCACCCCGACGCGGGCAAGACGACGCTGACGGAAAAGCTGCTGCTGTTCTCCGGCG
>DAIMIM010000512.1:0-907 GCA_036722755.1 Caldimonas sp.
GAGCTTTTCCTTGCTCTCGAAGTAGTAGTAGATCATGCGGTCGCTCGAGCGGCCGGTGCGCGAGATGCGCTCGATCCGGCCGCCGCTGTAGCCGTGGCGCATGAACTCGTTGCGGGCGGCGCGCAGGATGCGCGCACGTGTGCGCTCGGGGTCGCGCGTGGAAGAGCTCGGGTTCGGCACGGTCTAGGCAAGGAGGCCGCGGCATGCTAGATTGAGTTCGCAATGAAGTAAACACTTCATTCGCAGGGAGTTGATGTCGTGATCCCTCGTTTCGAACGACCCGAGTCGGTGGCCGAAGCCGCGCAGCTGCTCGCGGGCGGCGACTGGGCGCTGCTCGCCGGCGGCACCGACCTGTACCCGGCGCACGTCGGCCGCCAGATCGCGCGGCCGGTGCTCGATCTCTCGCGCATCGGCGGCCTGCGCGGCATCCACGAGAGCGACGCCGGCTGGGCGATCGGCGCGACGACGACGTGGACCGACGTGATGCGTGCCGGCCTGCCGCCGCTCTTCGACGCACTGAAGGCCGCGGCCCGCGAGGTTGGTGGCGTGCAGATCCAGAACGCCGGCACGGTCGCCGGCAACGTCTGCAACGCATCGCCGGCCGCCGACGGCATTGCGGCGCTGCTCGCGCTCGATGCCGACGTGGAGCTGCACAGCGTGGCGGGCGTTCGCCGCGTCGCGCTCGCCCAGTTCCTGCTCGGCGCGCGCCGCACCGCGCGCCGCGACGACGAGCTCGTCGTCGGCTTGCACATCCCGCGGCGCGGCCCGCGTGCACGTTCGGTTTTTCGCAAGCTCGGTGGGCGCCGCTATCTCGTCATCTCGATCACCATGGTCGCCGTCGCGCTCGACGTCGACGCCGCCGGCCACGTCACGAACGCCGGCGTCGCGGTCGGCAGCTGTTCGGCGG
>DAIMIM010000512.1:917-2302 GCA_036722755.1 Caldimonas sp.
CGCGCCGCTCGAAAGGCGGCTCCTCGGCGCCCATCGTTCGCGCCTGGCCGACGGCGTCGACGCTGTCGACCTGGCCGGCCTCGCGCCGATCGACGACGTTCGCGCCAGCGCCGCGTATCGCCTCGACGCGACGCTCACCCTGCTGCGCCGCGCCCTCGCGGATCTGGCGACATGACCGCGCGCGATCTCGACGCCCGCCAGGTCGTGCGCCTGCATGTCAACGCCGTGGCGCGCGAGCTCGCCGGCGAGCCGTCGCGGCGCCTGTGCGACGCGCTGCGCGACGAGCTCGGCCTGATCGGCACGAAGGTCGGTTGCCACGCCGGAGATTGCGGCGCCTGCACGGTGCTGCTCGACGACGAGCAGGTCTGCTCGTGCATCGTCGCCGTCGGCCAGTGCGAGGGCCGCGCCGTCACGACGGTCGAAGGTCTCGCCGGCGCCGACGGCACGCTCTCGCCCTTGCAGCGCGCCTTCGTCGCCCACGGCGCGGCGCAGTGCGGCATCTGCACGCCCGGCATGCTGCTGAGCGCGGAGTCGTTACTGCGCGCCAACCCGCACCCGAGCGAGACGGAGGTGCGCGACGCGCTGGCCGGCGTGCTGTGCCGTTGCACCGGCTACACCAAGATCGTCGAGGCGGTGCTGGCGGCGGCCGCCGGCAGCATCGCCCAGGTGCCGCCGCCGGCTGCGGGCGCAGCCGTCGGCAGCCGCGCCGAGCGGCTCGATGCGCCGGCCAAGGTGCGCGGCGAGGAGCGCTTCGGCGCCGACGCGTGGCCCGGCGCGCCGGCCGACACGCTCGCCATGCGCGTCGTCCGCTCGCCGCATGCGCACGCGTCGTTCGAGGTCGTCGATGTCGCCGTGTTCCGCCAGCGCTGGCCCGGCGTCGTCGATGTGCTCACTGCCGCCGACGTGCCGAACAACGCCTTCGCCATCTTTGCCGATCTGCGCGACCAGCCGGTGCTCGCCGATCGGGTCGCGCGCTTTCGCGGCGAGGCGGTGCTGGCCATCGTCGGCGATGCGCGCACCATGCTCGAGCTGCCGGAGAGCGAGATGCCGGTCCGCTTCACGGCGCTCGCCGCGAACGAATCGATCGACGCCGCGCTCGCCGAGGCAGAGACCGGCGAGGCCCTGCACGCGCGCTATCCCGACAACGTGCTGTGCCGCGGTCGCGTCGTCAGCGGCGATGTCGATGCCGCGCTCGGCGACCCGTCGCGAGCCGCATTCAAGGCGGGTTCGCGCTTCCAGACGCGCTACGTCGAGCATGCCTACATCGAGCCCGAAGCGGGCTATGCCGAAGTCGTCGATGCGGGCGATGGCGCGCCGCGCCGGCTGCGCATCTTCGCCTGCACGCAGACGCCCTACATGGATCGCGACGAGATCGCCAGCATCAT
>DAIMIM010000513.1:0-2298 GCA_036722755.1 Caldimonas sp.
TCGCGATGCCTTGTCGCCTGGTTCACAGGGCTGATCGGTATCCATTGCTGTTCGGGTTGTGTGGGCTCGTCATTCGACCGAGGATATTTCAGTGCGCCATCAACACCGGCAGCGTCATGGTTTGCAGCACGCTGCGCGACGCACCGCCCAGCATGAATTCGCGGGCTCGGTTGTGGCCGTAGCAGCCCATCACCAGCAGATCGGCACCGCACTCGCTTGCGAAAGACAGCAAGAGCTCGCCGGCGTTGCTGGGAACCGGCGGTGGCGACGCGCGGTGCCGGTGCAGCGCCGACACGATGCCGTGAAACTGCAGGTATTGCGCGATGTCGAGCTCGCCGGGGTGGTCCTGGGCTGGTTCTTCTGTCACCTCCAGCACGTGAACGCGGCGCGCGCTGTGCAGCCACGGCAGTGCGGCGGTGAGAGCATGCGCGGCCTGCGGCGTCGCATTCCAGCCGATCAACACGTCGCGGCCGGCCGTCTCGAACCTGCCGGCCAAAGGCAGGATCAGCGCCGGCTTGCCGGTGTCGATCAGAATCGACTCGACAAACCCCGGCGGCATGCTGCCCGGCGCCGTTGCGGCAGGATCGTGCTGCCCGAGCACTAGCAGGTCGGCGTACAAGGCCTGCCGCCAGAAAGCATCGACCGGGTCTGCGTCGTTGCTTTCAAGCCAGTGCATCGACGGCCCGCCGTTGGCGAAGGCGTTGTCGAACATGGATTTCGTGCGGTTCAGGGCGGCCCGGTCTAGCGGCTGTAACAGCGCCGCCCGGCTTTCGGAAAGCGCCAGCTTTGACGGCGGTTCCGGCGGCGAGGCGACGAACATGGCGGACAGCGCGGCCTCGTGCCGCAGAGCAAGGTCGCGCGCAAATTCGAGCCGCAACGCGCTCGAGGGCGTGGCATCGAGATGCAGCAGGACGGAGCGGATAGTATTCACGGAGTGTCCCTGGATTGGTGTGCATCAGTGCGACATCAGCACCGGTACAGTCATCGTGGCCAGCAGCCCGCGCGTGGCGCCGCCAAGCACGCGTTCGCTCCAGCGGGCGTGTCCATAGGCGCCCATCACGATCAAGTCGGTGTTCAGGTCGGCAGCCCGAGAGAGCATCGCGTCGGCGATGTCGATGTCGGTCCTCTCGACGCGCAAGTGGGCTGATACGCCCTGCCACATCAGCCATTTGCTCACGGCATCGAGGCGCGGGCGCACCGTCTTGTCGCCGTCGGGACGATCTTCGCTCCAGCTGACGATCTGGACATGCTCGGCCAGTCGAAGCAGCGGCAGCGCGTCCGACAGCGCGCGCGCGGCTTCGCGACTGTCGTCCCACGCGACCATGGCGTTTCTGCCGATGGTCTTGAAGCTGCCGGCATAGGGGAGAATCAGCGTCGGTCGTGCGCTGTAGAGCACGACCTGCTCGACCAGAGCCTGCGCCAAGCGGTGGTCGGCGCCGGTCGGGTTGGCCTGGCTCAGCACGGTGAGGTCACTGCAATGCGCGTGACGCACCAGCGAAGGCGCCTTGTCGGATTCGTCGACCACCGCCTCGAAGGACTTGACGCCCGCGGCGCGGCACGCGTCCCCAAAGCGTTGGGCGGCTTGCCCAGCGTGATCGCGAAGAGAATCCCACGCAAGCGCGGAGAACTCGGCGAGTGGCGCGGCTGCCTCGGAGAACAGGGGCAATTCGACGACGCCCGTCGGCGCAACGCCGACGAGGTGGCAGTCCAAGTCCTTGGTGAGTTGTATCGCCACTTGGGTTCGCGCGGCGCACAGTGAATCTCTGTCGAGGAAGACGAGAAGGCTGCGGTAGGTCATCGCGCGCTCCAAAGTTTGCGGCGACCCATTGTTCAAGCGACGCGGGTGATGCGGATTGATCTTGCGCAAGCGCGCGACGAGCGGGAGCGCGGTCGCCAGCGAGGTGGCCGCGTCAACGGTCTTGCCGGCAAAGCTGACGCAGTGCCCGCTCGCGCCCCTTGACCCACGTCGAGCTCACGGTCAAGGCAAGCCGCGACCGTCGATCTTCCCCAGCTGCTTGCCGCGCCGGACCGATGAGTTCTGTCCTTCCGACCGCCGCCGCAAGCCTGAGCGAAGCCGAAGCCCGCGCCCGCCTGGAGCGCGACGGCCTCAACCAGCTGCCGCCGCCCGAGCACAAGATCTTCGCCGCAGCGCTGCTGTAGGTTGCGCTGCAGCCGTGGTCCTGCTGCTGCTTGCTGCGACGCTGCTGTATGCGCTTCTGGGCAGCGTCTTCGACAGCGTCGTGCTGCTGCTGTCCATCGTCGCCGTGGCTGCCATCTCGGTCTACCAGGAACTGCGCA
>DAIMIM010000514.1:0-2292 GCA_036722755.1 Caldimonas sp.
GCTGCCCCCCGAGGGGGCGCTCAGCCGGCTTGGGAGCGGCCCGGCGCCGGCTGAGATGTCGGCCCCCACGCTCACTGCGCTCGCTGCCCCCCGAGGGGGCGCTCAGCCGGCTTGGGAGCGGCCCGGCGCCGGCTGAATCCCGTGTTCAACATCGTCCTCGTGCACCCGGAAATTCCGCCGAACACCGGCAACATCATTCGCCTCGCGGCCAACACCGGAGCGAAGCTGCATCTCGTCGAGCCACTCGGTTTTTCCATGGACGACGCGTTGCTGCGCCGCGCCGGGCTCGACTATCACGAGCATGCCGACGTGCAGCGCTACGCGTCGTGGCCGCGCTTCCTCGAGACGGCGGCGCCATCGGCCCAGCGCCTCTTCGCTTTCACCACGCACGCAACGGCGAGCCTGGGCGACATCGCCTTCATCGCCGGCGACTGGCTGGTGTTCGGCTCGGAGACGGCGGGGCTGCCCGAGACGCTGCGTGCCGAGTTCCTTCCGTCGAACCAGGTGCGCCTGCCGATGCGTCCCGGGCAGCGCAGCCTCAACCTCAGCAATGCCGTCGCCGTCGCCGTCTTCGAGGCCTGGCGCCAGAACGGCTACGCCGGCGGCGCCTAGGGCCTGTGAACGCGACGGAAGGGATCGCGCCGGGGTCGCGCAGGCCCTAGAGACTCTCTGCCCTGGCGTCGCGCCGGAGCAGTTGCTCAAGCGCCTGCTCGGGCGCGAGCCGGCCATCGAGCACCTGGACGACGGCTTCGACGATCGGCATCTCGACGCCGCGAGCATGCGCACGATGCAGCACCATCGGCGCGCTCGCCACACCCTCGGCGACATGGCCGAGCTCGCCGACGATCCGCTGCAGCGGCACACCGGCGGCGAGCTGAAGGCCGACGCGGCGATTGCGCGAAAGATCGCCGGTCGTCGTCAGCACCAGATCGCCGAGGCCGGACAGACCCATGAAGGTGCGCGGCTCGGCGCCGAGAGCGACGCCGAGCCGCGTCATCTCCGCGAGTCCGCGCGTCACGAGCGCGGCGCGCGCATTGAGGCCGAGCGCCATGCCGTCGGCGATGCCGGTGGCGATCGCCAGTACGTTCTTGACGGCGCCGCCGACCTCGACGCCGATCGGATCCGACGATGTGTAAATGCGCACGTTGGCCGAATGCAGCGCATCGACTGCGGCCTCGGCCAGGCGCGCATCGCTGCTGGCCGCGACCAACGCCGTCGGCTGGCCGCGCGCGACCTCGATGGCGAAGCTCGGCCCCGACAAGACGCCGACGCGCGCCGCCGGCGCGACGTTGCGAGCGACCTCGCTTCCCAGCCAGCCGGTCGCTTCCTGGAATCCCTTGCACAGCCAGAGAATGTCGACGTCGCGCACGGCTCCAGCACGGCGCAACATCTCCTCGAGCGCGGCCATCGGCGTCGCGACGATGACGAGGCCACCCCGCGCATGGCGCAATGCCGCGTCGAAGTCGTTGGTGATCTGCAGTGCCGGAGGCAACGCGATTTCCGGCAAGTAGGCCGGATTGCGGCGCAGCGAGCGCATCTGCGCGACCTGGGCCGGATCGCGCGCCCACAGGCGCACCTGCTGCGCCCCCGACGCATGCACGGCGAGCGCCGTGCCCCACGCGCCCGCGCCGAGAACCGTGAGGTTCATGGCGCTGCTCCGGCGCCGATCAGTTCACCAGGCCCGCGGCGCCCGAGCCGTTCGTCACGCCGGCCGCCTGGGCTTCGATCTGCGCCTGCTGCGCTTCGTACATCGACTGGAAATTGACCTCGGCGAGGACCACCGGCGGGAAGCCGGCGCGCGTGCAGATGTCGGAGACGACGGCGCGCAGATACGGATAGACGATGTTCGGGCAGGCGATGCCGAGCACCTGCTTCATCTGGTCGTCGGGAATGTTGCGGATCTCGAAGATGCCGCCCTGCTTGGCCTCGACGAGGAACAGCACCTTGTCGTTGATCTTCGTCGTCACCGTCGCCATCACGGTCACCTCGAACATGCCGTCGCTGATCGGCTCGGCGCCGAGCGTGAGGTTGATCTCGACCTGCGGCTGGCCCTGTTCGAGCAGGACCTGCGGCGCGTTCGGCTGCTCCAGCGACAAGTCCTTCAGGTACATGCGCTGGATCATGAAGGTCGGGGTGTTTTGCGTGTCGTCGGCCATGCGAAGCTCTCGAGAAAATGAGGATGCATCGCCTGGCGGCGACGCCACTGGAAGCCCGGCCGCTTGGCCGGGCCGGCGATTATGTCGCGCCGGCGAGCAGCGGCTCGAGGCCGCCGGCGCGATCGAGCGCGACCAG
>DAIMIM010000515.1:0-2286 GCA_036722755.1 Caldimonas sp.
GCGGCGACCATGATGCAGTCGCTGCGGGTCAGTCCAGACGTCATTGACCGATGCCAAAACCATGCGCTGCTTGGCAGCAAGGTGCGAAGACACTATCTGCACTATGACTACGCCGATGAGAAGCGCGAAGCCTGGCGTCTACTGGGCGAACGACTGGATGTCATCCTATCTGGCGGGAACGTGGTGCCGCTACAGCGCCCAGTGAGGAGCGACGCATTTGTCGAAACATCAACTCGTTCCGTTGGATAGCTCGGCGGCATCCCGCTTTGAACCCGCCGCTTGCGGCCAAGACCGCCGATGGTGACAGGCCGCTCGGCGCCGACCCGAGGCAGACTGCGGGTTTCTCGACTGGCGGAGCACGCGTGCGATCGAATGACCTGCCCCGCATGAAGCTGATCGCGCTCGCGCTCCTGGGCGCGGCGGCGCTCGTCTACGTCGCGGCGATCGTTCTGCACGGCCGCCATACAGCGTGGGGCTACGTGGCCGCCTTCGCGGAAGCCGCGATGGTCGGTGCGATCGCCGACTGGTTCGCGGTCGTTGCGCTCTTTCGCCGTCCGCTCGGCCTGCCCATCCCGCACACGGCGATCATCCCGAGCAACAAGGACCGCATCGGCGAGAACCTCGCCACCTTCATCTGCGCCAACTTCCTGAGCACCGAGCAGGTGCTCGCCAAGCTGCGCGAGTTCGACCCGGCGCACCGCTTGGCCGCATGGCTCGCGGAGCCGCGTCATGCCCGCGGATTGGCCGAGCATCTGTCTTCGGCGCTCGTCTACGCGATCGGCGTGCTCGACGACGAGCGCGTGCGCGCCTTCTTCCGTGCGACAGTGGTGGCGCACCTTGAGCGGGTCGACGTGTCGCTTCTCGCCGGCGAGTTGCTTGGCGCGCTCACCGCCGGCCAGCGGCACCAGCACGTGCTCGACGGCGTCCTTCAGCAGCTCGCACGCATGCTCGACGACGAGACCGTCAAGGCCGAGGTCGCGGAGGTCATCGCCGCCGAGGTCAAGTACCTGCGTTTCGTCGGTCTCGACAACGTCGCCGGCCGCTATGCGACTGAGAAGATGGTCGCTGGCGTCGTGCGCCTGATCGGCGAGATGGGGGCCGACGCGGCGCATCCGCTGCGCCAGCGCTTCGACGCCTTCGTTGCCGAGTACGTCGGGCGCCTGAAGGACGATTCCGAGGTGCGCCTCAAGGTCGAGACCGTCAAAGACGAACTGCTCGCCCATCCCGCTCTCGCCGAGTACCTGCACGGGCTGTGGAGCGAGACGATCGCCTGGGTGCAGAACGACCTCGGCTCGGCGAGCTCGACGATCCGCGATCAGGCAATGCTCGGCACGCGCTCGCTCGGCGAGAAGCTGCTCGCTGACGATGCGATGCGCGGCTGGCTCAACGAACAGATCGGTAACGCCGCGCCGCGCTGGATCGAGCGATACCGCGAGGACATCCGCCGCTACATCGTCGCTCGCGTCGGCAACTGGAACGCCGCCGAGATGACGCACGAGCTCGAGCGCAACATCGGCCGCGACCTGCAATTCATCCGCATCAACGGCACGGTCGTCGGCGGCCTCGTCGGCCTGGCGATCTACAGCGCGACGCAATGGCTCGCAAGAGGCTAGCCCCGAGCGCCCGGCCCCTACTCCTTCGCCGCGGCCTCCTCGACCGTGAGCACCGCCTCTGGCGAGGCTTCGAGCCGGTTCTTCGGAATCGGCTTGCCACTCTGGTCCGAGAGCCCATAGGTCCCGAGCGCGATCTTCTTCAGGGCGCGGTCGACGTTGGCGAGCCGTGGCCGGTCGACGTCGTGCTTGGCCTGCAGTACCTCCTTGCGGTCCATCGCCTGCGCCGCGTCCTCGTACTCGACGGCCTCGGCGCGGCCCTCCTGACGATCGTTCATCTCATCGCGCGCATCGTTCTCGGCGCCGAGAAGCTCGACCCTCATGGCCTCCAGCCTCTTCTTCTGCGCTGCGATGAATTCGGGGCTGAGAGCGCTCTTGTCGGGCATGTCGGCTCCAAGGGAGTTCGGTGTGAACGAAGGCGGCACGGCGGCCGAGCGTCCGAGCATAGTCCACACGACCTGTCGATCGAGCGCGGGCGGCATCGGCGCGGCGACCTCCAGCCCCGCGGTGCGTCCTTCGCGACGCGGCCCGTGACCGCAAGAGGACATGCGGATCCCGAAAACCCGACCGCTCGCGGGCGCGAGCCGCCAGTCAACCGACGACGACGAGTGTCGACTTCAGACTAGGTGCAGCCAGTCAACTCTCGTCGTCGAGCGTCAGCTGATGTTCAAGCTGA
>DAIMIM010000516.1:0-2283 GCA_036722755.1 Caldimonas sp.
ATGCCGGCATCGCCGCGACGGTACAGCGCATGTACGCGAGCAGCATCGCCGGCGAGCTGCCGCCCGACCAGGCGCTGCCGGAGGTCTGGATCACCGAGGACGACGAGCTCGATCGCGCGCGCGTCCTGCTGCACGAGCTGCGCCACCCGACGCACCGGCACTGGGCCTGCCGGGCCTGCGGCGAGATGGTCGACGGTCCGTTCGATCAGTGCTGGAACTGCGGCGCCGACATGCCGGCGACATGACGTGGACGGCGCGGCGCGGCGTCTGTGCCGCGTGCGCTGCCTCAGAACGTGCCCGGATACGCGCCGCCGTCAACCAGTACGTTCTGGCCGGTGAGATAGCCGGCGTGCACGCTGCACAGGAACGCGCAGATCGCGCCGAATTCGTCGGCCGAGCCGAGACGCTGCGCCGGAACGCCGCGCCGTCTTGCGGCCATCACGTCGTCGACCGACGTGCCGTCGCGTTGCGCCGTCGTCGCCGCCATGGTCCGGACACGATCGGTGTCGAACACGCCGGGCAGGAGGCCGTTGATCGTCACGCCGCGGGCGGCGATGCCGCTGCGGGCCAGCCCGGCCACGAAGCCGGTGAGGCCGCTGCGCGCGCCGTTCGACAGACCGAGCACGCCGATCGGCGCCTTGACCGCACCCGAGGTGATGTTGACGACACGACCGAAGCCGCGCTCGCCCATCGCGTCGACCGTCGCCTTGATCAGCTCGATCGGCGTCAGCATGTTGGCGTCGATCGCCTTGATCCAGGTGTCGCGGTCCCATTGCCGGAAGTCGCCGGGCGGCGGGCCGCCGGCGTTGTTGACGAGGATGTCGACCTGCGGGCACGCGGCCAGTGCGGCGGCGCGGCCGGCGGCGGTCGTGATGTCGCCGGCGACGGTCCTGACCTCGCCGCCGTGCAGCGCGCGCAGCTCGGCCGCGGTGGCCTCCAGCACGTCGGCGCCGCGCGCCGTGATGACCACGTTGGCGCCTTCTTTCACGAGCGCGGTGGCGCAACCTTTGCCGAGGCCCTTGCTGGCGGCGCAGACCAGCGCCCATTTGCCTTCGATTCCGAGGTTCATTTCGATCTCCACGTTGCTAGCAACCAGATGCCGGACAGCACGAGCACCGTCCCGGCGACGATCCAGCCGGTGAACGGCTCGCCGAGGATCATGACGCCCATCAGGATCGTCGAGAGCGGCCCGATCATGCCCGTCTGCGCCGCGACCGTCGCGCCGACCCGTTCGATCGCCATCATGACCATCAGCACCGGTGCGAATGTGCACAGCGTCGCATTGAGCACCGACAGCCAGACGACCTGCGGCGCGACGACGAGCGCCGACATCGGCCGCAGCAGCACGAACTGGGCGATGCAGAAGAGGCAGGCGATGCTGGTGGCGAGGCCGGTGAGTCGAAGCGCGCCGATCCGTTTCACTTCCTCGCCGCTGGCCACGAGGTAGATCGCGTAGCTGATCGCGCTCGCGAAGACGAGGCTGGCGCCGAGCAGCGTGTCGGCGCCGCTGAACGAGAGCTCGTGGCCGAACACCAGCAGCACGCCGCAGTAGCTGACCGACAGGGCGATGAGCTGGCGCGACGACACGCGGCGCTTGTACAGGCATGCGCCGAGCGCCAGCACGAGCGTCGGGTTGAGGTAAAGGATGAGCCGCTCGAGGCTTGCCGTGACGTACGCCAGGCCGGCGAAGTCGAGGAAGCTGGCGAGGTAGTAGCCGCTGAAGCCGAGCCCCGCGACGACCAGCCATTCGCGTTGCGCCAACGGCTTGCGGCCGCGCCCGGCCCACCATGCGAGCAACGCGAAGAGCGGCAGCGCGAACAGCATGCGGTAGGCGATGAGCGTGACGGCGTCGACGCCGTACCGGTAGGCGAGCTTGACGATGATCGCCTTGCCGGAAAAGGCGATCGATCCGGCCATGGCCAAGGCGAGGCCCGGCCAGAGCTTCGGTGCTGCCTGTGCGGTCGACGCACCCTTCGTCAACAGCACGCGCAGTCGTCAGTAACCCGCCGCCTGGCCGTCGCGACGAGGGTCGCTCGCGGCGACGTAGCCCTCGACGGCCGGATCGCCGAGACGCCAGATGAACTGGCCGGCGCCGAAGTCCTGGTAGCTGTCGCTGAGCACCTCGACCTGGTGGCCGCGCTCGACCAGCCCGCGCACGGTCGTCGCGTTCATCGCCGCCTCGACATTGATCTGGAGCCCTTCGTTGAAGCGCCAGCGCGGCGCGTCGCACGCCGCCTGCGGCTGCTGGCCGTGCACGAGCATGCGAACGAGCGTTTGCAGATG
>DAIMIM010000517.1:0-2283 GCA_036722755.1 Caldimonas sp.
TCGGTCGAGACCGGCATGATCTCGATCAACCACGTCGGCCTCGGCATTCCCGAGACGCCGTTCGGCGGCGTCAAGGATTCCGGCTACGGTTCCGAAGGCGGCAGCGAGGCGATCGAGTCGTACATGAACCCGAAGTTCATCAGCCAGGCGGGGCTGTAGCCGACGCTCAGGCCAGCGCGGTCTTGTAGAGGACCAGGAGCTTGCCCCAGGCGATCTCCGCCTCGGGTTTGCTGTAGAGCGAGACGCCGTCGTCTTTCGGCATGTCGGGCACGCACCAGCCGTGCTTGGCGGGATAGACCTCGACGACGGCCGCCACGTTCGCCGCGGCGAATGCGTCGCGCAGCTTCAGCTTCGCCTCGGGCTGCTTCTGGTCGTCGTTCGAGGCGACGCCAAAGTACATCCGGGCCTTGATCTTCGGCGCCAGCAGGTGCGGGCTGTCGGGCTTGTCGGTGACGAGGCCGCCGCCGTGGAACGAGGCGCCGGCGCCGATGCGATCCGGTACCGCCGCGGCCGTCCGTACGACCAGCGGTCCGCCCATGCAGTAGCCCTGGGTGCCGATCTTCCTGGCCTTGTCCACCTGTGGCTGTGCATCGAGAAAGGCGACATGGGCGATGGCATCGGTCTCGGCCGCGCCGGCCGCGCCGATCGAGCCCATCCACGGACCGAGCTTGGCGCGCTCTTCGGGATTGTTGAAGTCGAACGTCGACGCATCGATGACGACCGGCGCCTTGGCGATGCGGTAGAACGGGTTCGGCACCAGCACCGCATAGCCTTCTGCAGCGAGGCGCTTGCCCATCTCGCGCATGGCCGGACGCAGGCCGAAGGCGTCGGGCCAGAGCAGCACGCCCGCGTGCGAGCCGCTCTGCGGATGGATGAACGCCGCGTCGCAGAGCCCATCGGGCGTCTTCACGATGACCTCGGTGACGGTCACGGGAAGACCTGCCGCCGTTGCGGAGCCGGCCGCGCCGGCAAGACCCGCAGCCACCGACAACGCGACGAAATCGCGTCGCGAGATGTCGGCGTCGTTCTCAGAGCCGTTCTCGTCCGGCGCTCGGGATTGATGCGTTGCGTCCATCGTCGTCGAGCCTCTCGCAGATCACTCGGGACGCGAATCTTCCGTCATTTCGCCCGACCAGGACTAGCGCGTCGTCGTGCTCGCGGAGGCAGCCTGGCTGCGGCGCGGGCGTGTCGGGCTCGGCAGCCGCGGCAGGGTCAGCAGGCTGTCGCTCGGCGCGTGGAGGCGAGCCGAGGCGAGATGCCCGCGCACGCGCCGTCCGAGCAGCGTGGCGACGAGGTTCGATCCGCGCGAGGGCACTGGCACGATGTCGATGCGGCCGGTCGGCGCGACCGTGTAGTAGCGGCAGCGTCTGGCCCAGAGATCTTCCACGGCGCGCTGGCTCGACATCGCGCCGCCCGCGGTCCAGACATGCGTGATGTGCTGCAGGCGATCACCGCCTTCGAGCGATACCGCGATGATCCGGACTTCGGACACGTGAGACCCAGCGGGAAGTCATGTCGAAACAAATCGTAAGCGCGGCGATCTGGCCAACGCGGACCACTCGGCGGGCGATGTGCAAAAGCGTGACCCGTTTCTCCTTTTCCGCCTTGCGGCGCCTCGACGATGCAGCTGACACCATGAGATCCCCGAGCCCCCGCACGGCGCCGTTCGCGCCCGAGCCGAAGCGAGCGCGACGTCGGCACGGCGTTGCTCCGCTGGCGTTCGCCCTCGCCACGATGCTCGCCGGCTGCGTGACGCCGCGCGTCGGTGTCGAATCGAGCGAAGCCTTCGATTCCGCGTCGACCTTTTCGCGCTCGTATCCGGTCGTCGACGTGCAGGCCTGCGAGGCCGCGCGGCGCACCTTGCTGAGCCAGGGCTACGTCGTCAACGTCGCGACATCCGAGCAGGTGCGTGGACGAAAGAGCTTCCAGCCCTCGCCCGACGCGCACGTCGAGGTCGAGCTGAATGTCGTGTGCGCCAAGGAAGGCTACCAGGGCAAGCGAACGATCGCGTTCGTCAACGCCGTGCAGGACAGCTTCGTGGTGAAGAAGAGCAACAACTCAGCGAGCATCGGCCTGAATCCGTTAGGCTCGCTGTCGCTGCCCTTCACGGGGAGCGACGAGTCGCTGGTGAAGGTGGCCAGCGTGACGATCGAGAGCCCGCGTTTCTATGAGCGCTTCTTCCGCCTGCTGGAGCTCTACCTGGGAGGCGACCAGGGCCAGCTCATTCCGCCGGCCTCCGCGCTCGACCCGCCATCTGCTGCGCCGGGCCCGGCGTTCCGGGCA
>DAIMIM010000518.1:0-2247 GCA_036722755.1 Caldimonas sp.
CGCGCTGCGCGGCGATCGGCGATCGGCGAGCGCGCCCGCCAGGTCGGCGGCGATCGTCACCAGGCGGTCGCTCGCCGCTTGCACGCTCGGCGCATTCGTCATGGGCGGAGCGGCGGACGCAGCGCTCGATGCGCTCGATGCGCTCGATGCGGTGAGCTTGCCGTCGAGCGCCGTGTCGGGAGCGCGCGCATCGAGCCCGATCGGCCTGACCTTGTCCAGGTCGCCTTCGAGATGCCATTCCTCCGGCGACCAGTGCCCGCGTGCCGTGACCTTGCCCGCGGCGGCCTGCATCGAGCCCAGCTCCGCGACGAGCGCCTGCACGTCGAGCACGCGCGGTGCGTCGGGCCGGGCCCGCACGTCGGCATGCAGCCGGCGCACCGGCAGCAACCCGTCGTTCCACCGTCCGGCGCGCGCGTTGCGCAGCTCGATCAGGACGCTGGCGGCCCGATCGATGCCGGACGTGGTGACGGTCGCTTCTCCGCTGAGATCGGTCTTGGGTGCGCCGCTCGCGAAGGCCGCAAGATCCAGCGATGTCGTCGTCACGTGCAGCGCGCCGAGCGGCCACGCCGCGAAGGGCTTGACCACCGCCGCCGCATCGAGCGACGGCGCATTGGAGGTGGGCGCCGGGGACGACAGCGTCGCCGCCGCCCGCATCGTCGCGCTGACCTGCAGCGTGTCGAGCACGCCCGTTGCCGCCGCGGTGGCTTGCCATGCCGGCGTCGCGTCCCGGCCGTCGAGCGCGAGCCGCGCGTCGATGCGAAAAGGTGCATCGGCGCCGATCGATGCCTGTCCGGAGGCGCGGGCCCGCTCGTACCTCGCCTCGAGCGCCTCGAAGCGATGCAAGCCGCCGCCCGCGTCGCCGAGATGGACGCGCCCGCGCAGCGCGAGCAGCCGCGTCGCGTCGTCGGCGGCACCGAAGCGCAGCTCGTCGACGCTCGCCTCGCGAATCTCGATCTCGACCGGTAGGCGCAGCGTCCGCGGCGGCGTTGCCGGCGCGCTTTCGGCAGGCGCGGGCGAGGCGCTGCGCAGCAGCGTGACGCGATCGGCGTGCAGTGTGTCGATCCTCAGGTGCAGCCAGCGGCCATGGTCGCCGCGCGTCGCGTCGAGCGCATGCCAGCGCGGTGCATCGAGGCGCAGCACGCCGCTCGTGCCGGGCAGCGTGATGTCGATGCGCTCGGCCGAAAAGTCGCCGAGCAGCGAGCCCTTCGGCGCGACGATCTTCAGCTGCGGCACGAGCGTCGCCAGCCAGGCGCTGCCGCCAGCGCTGTGCAACACCCACGCAATGAGCCCGACGGCGAGCCCGATCAGAACGACGAGCATGGCCGCGCTGGCGCCGATCCATCGCCACGCTCGGCGGCGCGGTGCAGGCTTCGTCGCTTCGTCGCTCATGGCCCTAGAACGTGACGCCGACGCTGACGTGCAGGCGAAACTGATGCACGTTCTGGCCATAGGCCACGTCGAGCCGCAACGGGCCGACGGGGCTTCGGTAGTGCAGGCCGGCGCCGTATCCGAAGGCCGGACGGAAGTCGATCCATTGGTCGGCGGCGTTGCCTGCGTCGACGAACAGGGCGCCCAGCAGGGCGGGCAGCCGGTCCGTCAGCGCGTGCTCGACCTCGACGCTGCCCGTGGCCAGCACGCGGCCGGCGACGACCGCGCCGTTGACCGTCGGGCCGAGCGTGCGGTAGCCGTAGCCGCGCACCGAGTTGTCGCCGCCGGCGCGAAAGAGGATGGTGTCGGGCACGCCGATGCGGTCGTGGACGAAGACTTCGCCGGCCTCGACGCGCGCGTTCGCGTACCAGCCGCCGAACGGCCGGTACCAGTGCAGGTTGGTGTAGGCGCGCACGAATGGGCCGCGGCTCTGCAGCTCGCCCACGAGGTCGGAGCGTGTCTCCGTGCCGTGGCCGTAGCCGAGGCCGCCCTGCAGCGACACGGCGGTGCCTTCGGTCGGCGAGAGGATGCTGTCGAGATCGCGGCGCAGCCAGTTGTAGTTGCCGGAAAAGGCGTCGGCCGAATCGACGAGAGGCGCGCTCGAGACCTTGGCGTGCGCTGCTTCGAGATAGTAGAGGCGCTCGAAGCGGGTCGTGTCGAGCGAGCGGCCGATCCGCGTCGACCAGCTGTCGCGCGTTTCGCCCGCCGCGTGCAGCTCCTCGATGTTGGCGGCGGCCAGGTTGCGCCACATGTTCTCGCGCGGATACGAGGTGAGCTCGGTGCCGATCGACTTGAGGTCGGGGCCGTAGGTCAGCGTGC
>DAIMIM010000519.1:0-2245 GCA_036722755.1 Caldimonas sp.
GCGTGTTCGGCTTCATCGCGCTGACCTACTTCGTGATCGTCGGCGCGAGCAACGCGGTCAACCTCACCGACGGCCTCGATGGCCTGGCGATCATGCCGGTGGTGATGGTGGGCTCTGCGCTCGGCGTCTTCGCATACATCACCGGCAGCTCCGTCTATTCACGCTACCTGCTCTTTCCCTACATCCCGGGCGCCGGCGAGCTGCTCATCTTCTGCTCGGCGATGGCTGGAGCCGGTCTGGCCTTTCTCTGGTTCAACACCCATCCGGCCCAGGTCTTCATGGGCGACGTCGGCGCGCTCTCGCTCGGCGGCGCGCTCGGCACGATCGCGGTCATTACGCGCCAGGAAATCGTGCTCGGGATCATGGGCGGCGTCTTCGTCGCCGAGGCGCTCTCGGTGATGGCGCAGGTCGGTTGGTTCAAGTACACGAAGCGGAAGTACGGCGAGGGCCGGCGGCTGTTCAAGATGGCGCCGTTGCACCACCACTTCGAAAAGCTCGGCTGGAAGGAGACGCAGGTCGTCGTGCGCTTCTGGATCATCACGATCATGCTCTGCCTGATCGGGCTGGCCAGCCTGAAGCTGCGATGATGACGACCCCTCGTCCAACGAATACGTTGGCCGGTCCCCCGAGGGGGGCCGCCACGTTTGTCCTTCGCGATAAGACCGTGCTGGTGCTCGGTCTCGGCGATTCCGGCCTGGCGATGGCGCGCTGGTGCGCACGAAAGGGCGCGAGCGTGCGGGCCTGGGATTCGCGCGCCGAGCCGCCGCAGGCCGAGGCACTGAGGCAGCTCGTGCCCGCGGCGACGCGGCTGCCGTCGCAGCCCCTGTCCGCGGCCGATCTCGGCGGTGTCGACCTGGTGCTGCAAAGCCCCGGCCTCGCACCGCATGACGCGCGCATCGCCGCGCTGCTTGCCGCCGCGAAGGCGGCGGCGGTTCCCGTTCATGGCGAGCTCGACCTCTTCGGCGATGCGCTCGAGGCCTTGCGCCTCGAGCTCGACGACGCGCCCAAGGTCATCGCCGTCACCGGCACCAACGGCAAGACGACGACGACGGCAATGACGGCGTTGCTCGTCGAGCGCAGCGGCAAGCGCGTCGCGGTGGCCGGCAACATCGGCCCGACCATGCTGCAGACGCTGGCCGATGCCATCGACGCCGGCCCGCGCGAGAGCTTGCGCGAACGCCTGCCCGAGGTCTGGGTGCTCGAGCTGTCGAGCTTCCAGCTCGCCGGCAGCACCCGCTTCGATGCCGATGCCGCCGCGATCCTCAACGTCACCGAAGACCATCTCGACTGGCATGGCTCGATGGCTGCGTACGCGGCCGCCAAGGCGCGCGTCTTCGGACACCGCGCCGTCGTCGTCGTCAACCGCGACGACGCCGCGACGATGGCGCTGGTGCCCGGGCCCGAGACGGTGGCGACGAAGAAGGGCCGCGCGCCGCGGATCGTGCGGCGCCGTGTCGTCAGCTTCGGCGGCCAACGACCCGAGCTCCCTGGCGACTGGGGCCTCGTCGTCGAGAACGACATCGCCTGGCTGGCGCGTGCCCGCGACGACGACGTGTCGCCGAACGAGCTGACGCTGCAGCATCTGATGCCGGCCGACGCCCTGCGCATCCGCGGCCGGCACAACGCGCTCAACGCGCTGGCCGCGCTCGCCCTCGCGACGGCGATCGGCTGCCCGCTCGCACCGATGCTCCACGCCCTGCGCGACTACCGCGGCGAGCCGCACCGCGTGGCGTTTGTCGCCACGGTCGGCGGCATCGACGCGTTCGACGACAGCAAGGGCACCAACGTCGGCGCGACCGTCGCCGCCCTCGATGGCCTCGGCACCGACCGCGCGCCGGCCAAGCTCGTCGTCATCCTCGGCGGTGACGGCAAGGGCCAGGACTTCACGCCGCTCGCCGCACCGCTCGCGCGCCATGCGCGCGCCGTCGTGACGATCGGCCGCGATGCAGAAGGGATCGAGCGGGCGATCGGCGGCGTCCTCGGGGGCGCCGGTGTCGCCATCGAACGCCACGCGACGCTGGAGGCGGCGGTCGATGCCGCGTTCCGGCGTGCCGTGCCCGGCGACGCGGTGCTGCTGAGCCCGGCGTGCGCCAGCCTCGACATGTTCCGCAACTACGCGCATCGCGCCGAGATCTTCGTCGCCGCCGTGCATGCGGTCGCCGAGCAAAGGGGTCTCGCGTGACCGCCGCCGTCGCGAATCTGTTCCAGTCGTTCCGGGCGCGCCTGGGCACGCCGGCGCCAAAGC
>DAIMIM010000520.1:0-2242 GCA_036722755.1 Caldimonas sp.
ATCGACCGCTGCTCAGGTGCGGCGCCAGCTCCAGGCGCGGGCCAGGCCGCGCCACGCGGCGTCGCGGTCCGGATCGCCGGCGCGGGCCAGCGCCGCGTAGCGTCGAACGACGACCCATGCCGACACGAGGATCAGCGCCGCGAGCGTGCTCGCCAGGACGATGAGGGCGCGCGACGGCTTCGACTTGTGGTCGGGTGGCAGGGCGACGTCGACCTGCTGCAGCGCAGGGCCTTCTTTCGCCTCGTCGAGCTTGGCGATCTCGAACTGCCGCACCATGCTTTCGAGCAGCGTTTCCTGCAGCTTCAGCTCGCGCCGTGCCCGCACGTAGTCGATGGAGGCCTCGGGAATGCGGCCGACCGGCATGTCGACGGCGCTTCCGGCCGCGCCGCCCTGCGTCGACTCCATCCGCGCCAGCTCGCCGCGCAAGGCGCGCAACTCGGAGTTGAGGCGCTGCACGTCGGGGTTCTGCTCGGTGGCCGACGTGCGCAGCACTTTCAGCTGCACTTCGCGCTCGGTGATCTGCGCCCGCACCAGCGCTGCGCCGGTGATCAGCGCTTCGGCCTGCTTGTCGAGCACGATCACGCCGGACTTCTCCTGGACGGTCCGCAGGCCCTGTTCGGCCTTGACGAGGTTTTCCTTGGTCTCGTTCAGCTGCTTCTCGAAGAAGACCCGACGCAGCTGGGCTTCGGAGACGGCCAGGCGGCCGAGCAGCTTCGTCACTTCGGCCTCGTGCGCGTTGGCGAGGTCGGCGGCGAATTGCGCGTCCTTGTCGTCGACCTCGACCGTGATCACGCCGCTCTTCTTGTCCGACGAGACGCGGATGTACGACGGCAGCAATCTGCGCAGCCCTTCGTAGCTGTCGACGTTGTAGTGCCGCTTCAGGTCGAACCGTTCGGTGAGCGCACGCTGCACCGTGTCGCTCTTGAGGAGAGCGACATACAGCTCGTCGGGCGACTTGGCGCCGAGCCCGCCGGCCAGGCCGCCGAGCGAGCCCAGCGCCGCAAGCGCTGCCGCCGAGCCGCTCTGCTGTTGCGATCCCGGCGCGAGCAGCGTAGTGCGCGCGGTGAAGATCGGCGCCATCAGAAGCGAGACGACGAGCGAGACGACCGCCGCGATCAGCGTCACCGCGCCGATCAACCGCTTTCTTTCGCCGAGCCAGGTGAGGATGTCGGTCAGGCCCACCACCGGGCCCTCGTCGTCGGCATCGAACTGCGCCTGTGCGGCGGCGTGCGGAGTGGTCGAGTCGGCGCTGAGCATGGGGCGCCGATCAGAGCGAATGGATCGCCGCGATGCCGAGGCCGAACTGCCCGAAGATGAGCGAGATGTCCTTCAGGTTGCGCACGAAAGCGCGTCCCCAGGTCTCGAAGTCGAGCTGGTTGGGGACGATCAGCGCATCGCCCGGCTGCATCGGCTGAGACTCGAGATTGTTGCGGCCGAAAAAGCCCCGCTTGTCGGTGGCGTGGCTGACGGTGCCGTCGGCGCGCAGGATGAACATGTTCGAGGTGTCGGCGGCCTCGTCGGCGCCGGCCAGGCGAAGGTAGTCGCCGGCGGTGCGTCCTGCCTTCCAGATGAAGGCGTTGTTGTTGACGACCGCGCCGGCCACGGTGACGAAGCCCGGCCGCGGCGGCACGACCAGGCGGTCGCCATGTTCGAGCGGCAGGTCCGGCAGCTCGTCGATCGAGTGGATGTCGGGCGTGAGCTCGAGGGCGATGCGGCCGTTCGGCTCGAGGCGGGAGAGGCGAACCATCTGCGCCTGCGTCGCGGCGTTGCTGACCGCCGCCGCCGTCTGCGCGGTGACGTCGTCGCGCCGGTTCGCCGCGTCGCGGGCAGTCTGGGTCGCCGAGAGGCTCTCGAGCCGGGCGATCGCCGCCGTGAGGTTCTCGCGCTGGCGCGCGCGCGTTTCCTCGCGGCTGAAGTCGAGGCCGTAGATGTAGGCCTGCGGCGTGAAGCCGCCGGCGCGCTGGATCAGGCTCTTGAGGGTCTCGTTGGGCTGCAGCTGGTAGACGCCGGGCGCGTTGACCTCGCCCTCGATGGAAACCAGGCGCGTCTGCCGCGAGACCGGAACGCGCACGTCCTTCTGGCTGTAGACGGTGACGACATCGCCCGGTGCCAGCGCGATGTTGTTCGCTTCGTCCTTGCCGAGCACGGCCTTGCCGAGATTGAAGGCGATGACCTGGGTGCTGAGATCGGGGTTCAGCCGCTCGACGGTGGCGTAGTCCCAGTTCAGGTCGTCGAACAGCGC
>DAIMIM010000521.1:0-2240 GCA_036722755.1 Caldimonas sp.
GCGTCGGTTGCCCTGGCGCTCGCCCTTGCGGTTACCGGCGGCGCCCCCGGCGCCCGGGCTGCCTCGGTGGCGCCGGTCGCTGCCGAGCACGGCATGGTCGTCACCGCACAGCATCTCGCGACCCAGGTGGGCGTCGATGTGCTGCGGCAAGGCGGCAACGCCATCGACGCCGCGGTGGCAGTCGGCTACGCACTCGCCGTGGTGTACCCGGCGGCGGGGAATCTGGGCGGCGGCGGCTTCATGACGATCCAGCTCGCCGACGGGCGCAAGACCTTCCTCGATTTCCGCGAGAAGGCGCCGCTCGCGGCAACGGCCGGCATGTACCTCGACGCCGCCGGCAATGTCATCGCCGGCGCGACGACGACGGGCCATCTCGCGGTGGCCGTGCCGGGAACGGTGTCCGGCCTGGAGACGGCGCGCGCGCGCTACGGCACGATGCAGCGCGCCGCGCTGATGGCGCCGGCCATCCGCTTCGCTGAGCAGGGGTTCGTGCTCGAGCAGGGCGACGCCGACATGTTCGCCACCGCGACCCGCGCCTTCCGGGCCGATCCGGCCACGGCAGCGATCTTTCTCCACGGTGGCCAGCCGTTCGTCGCCGGCGACCGGCTGGTGCAGCACGATCTCGCGGCGAGCCTGAAGCGGATCAGCGAGGCTGGCGCCGCGGGCTTCTACACGGGGCCGGTCGGCAGGGCCATCGTCGCGTCGAGCCGGGCCGGCAAGGGCATCCTCGCGCAAGCCGACCTCGACCAGTACCGCACCCGCGAGCTGGCACCGATCGAATGCGACTACCGCGGCTTTCACATCGTTTCGGCGCCGCCGCCGAGCTCGGGCGGCGTCATCGTCTGCGAGATCCTCGACATCCTCGAGGGCTATCCGCTGAAGGACTGGGGCTTTCGCTCGGCCCGCGCCGTGCATGTGCAGATCGAAGCGATGCGCCGCGCCTATGTCGATCGCAACAGCACCCTCGGCGATCCGGATTTCGTGACCAACCCGACCGCCCGCCTGCTCGACAAGGCCTATGCGGCGACGATCCGCGCCGGCATCGATCCGGCCCGCGCCACGGCGCCTCAAGGCGCGATCCAGAACGAGCCGCACGAAGGCGGCAACACGACGCACTACTCGATCGTCGACGACAAGGGCAACGCGGTCTCGGTCACGTACACGCTCAACGACTGGTTCGGCGCCAAGCTCACGGCGGCCTCGACCGGCATCCTGCTGAACAACGAGATGGACGACTTCACGGCCAAGCTCGGCGTGCCCAATCTCTACGGGCTCGTGCAGGGCGCGCCCAACGCCATCGCCCCCGGCAAGCGGCCGCTCAGCTCGATGAGCCCGACCATCGTCAGCAAGAACGGCAAGCCGGTGCTGATCGTCGGCACACCTGGCGGCAGCCGCATCATCACGACCGTGGTGCACACGATCCTCAATCTCGTCGACTACGGCATGGACGTGCAGGAGGCGGTCGACGCGCCACGCTTTCACCAGCAGGCCGTGCCCGATGCGACGAGCCTCGAGCCGTTCGCGATCAGCCCCGACACGCGCGCGATCCTCGAAGCGATGGGCCATGCGTTCGCGCCGGCCCATCCGGCCAACCACGTGGAGGCGATCCTGATCGGTGCGCCGAAGCTCGGCGGCAAGCCGGTCGGCCGCAACCGTTTCTACGGCGCCAACGATCCGCGTCGCAACACGGGGCTGGCGCTCGGCTACTGAGTCTTTCTCCTCCGCCTCGATGCGGCGGGGTCGGCGAGCGTCGCATCGCCTTGCCACAGCCGCCTTGACACATTCTTGAGACGGCTCGACGAAACGATATGACTCGTTGATCCGGACGGCCTTACTGTCGGTGTCGAGTCCCGCGAGCGAACACACCATGGCCGACCTGACCTATCTCTTCCTGATCGTCGTCTTCGCCGCGTTGACGGCCGGCCTGGTCGCCGGCTGCGACGTACTGGGAGCGCGGCGATGAGCGGCCTCTACCTGATCTGCGGCGTCGTCGCGGTCGCGCTGTTCGTCTACCTCGTCGTCGCGCTGTTCAACGCGGAGAACCTGTGATGCCGACGCTGCAATCCTGGATCCAGCTCGCCGTCTACCTCCTCGTCCTGCTGCTGCTCGCCTGGCCGCTGGGCAAATGGGTCGCCGCAGTCGCCGAGGGGCGCCTGCCGAAGTGGCTGGCGCCCATCGTCTGGCTGGGGGCTGCGCGAGGCGCTGAAGAACGAAGGCGACGCGGCGGCAGTGCATCGCCT
>DAIMIM010000522.1:0-2237 GCA_036722755.1 Caldimonas sp.
CGCTGTGCGCGCCGGTCACGACCTCGACGCCGCGGCCGCCGAGCGCCTTGAATTCGGTGAAGAGCGCGTACTCTTCGGTCGGCGTGAACTTGTAGCGTGCCGGGTGCGCGACGACGGCGATGCCGCCGGCGTCGGCGATCCAGGTCACCGCATCGCGCAGCGTGGCCCAGCGATGCGGCACGAAGCCGGGCTTGCCTTCGACGAGAAAGCGCCGGAAGACCTCCTGCGTGTCGTCGCAGACGCCGCTGTCGACCAGGAAGCGCGCGAAGTGCGTCCGCGAGATGAGCTCCGGGTTGCCGACGAAGTGCAGCGCGCCGTCGTAGGCACCGTCGATGCCAACCTTGGCCAGCTCAGCCGACATCTCGCGCGCCCGTGCCTCGCGGCCGCCGCGCGTCGCCGCCAGGCCGGCCACGAGTCTGGTATCGGCGGCGTCGAAGCCGAGGCCGACGATGTGCACCGTGACACCGGCGAAGGTGACCGAGATCTCGGTGCCGGTGAGGTAAGGAAGGCCGATGGCGAGCGCCGCCTCGAGGGCGCGCGTCTGGCCGCCGATCTCGTCGTGATCGGTCAGCGCCCACAGCTCGACGCCGTTGGCCTTGGCACGCGCGGCGACGGCCTCCGGCTCGAGCGTGCCGTCGGAGATTTTCGAGTGGCAGTGGAGGTCGGCGTTCATGGGCGGTTGCGTCGCCGCATCATAGTGGGCGTGGCGCAGGGCGCCGCGCCACTCGCCGCCTGCTAGCCGCCGCTGACGGCGATCGTGTTGTCGTCGGGCTTGCGGTCGATCAGCTTGTTGAGCGGATCGATGCCGGCCCTGACGGGCTTCTTGTCGACGACCATGGTGAAGGTCGATTCCTCGGCCGTCAGGCGCCTCTTCTCGACCGAGATCGCATCCCCGTCCTTGTCGACGACGCCGATGTCGATCAGGTCGTTCAGCGGCGCGTCGCTTTCCTTGCCCAACGCGTCGGCGACCCGCTTCTTGGCGACGACCTTGATCGTCACCTCCCACTTGCCGTCGGCAAGCGCCTTCATCGTCGCGCTGACGGCGCGGTTGTCGTAGATGACGATCTTCTCGAACATGTCGTCGATCATGGTTTGCAGGTCGGCCGGCGTGACCTCGCGGATGCGCGCGATCAGCTCGGTCGTGTTCGGGTACGGCGGCCCCTTGAATGCGTGGGCGTCGCGGAAGGTGCGGATCGCCTGGTTGAGCTTGTCTTCGCCGATGTAGTCTTGCAGCGCGTAGAAGACGAGGCTGCCCTTGGCGTAGTGGATGTACGGCTGATCCTCGACGCGCGACAGCGGCAGCTCCTTCTTCTGTTCGGTCGCGCGGCCGATCAGGTAGCGATCGAGCTCGTAGCGAAGAAAGCGCCGCATCTTCGCCGCACCGAGCTTGCGCTTCATCACCATCAGCGCCGAGTACTGCGCCATCGATTCGATCAGCATCGTGCCGCCCTGCACGTTGCCGGCGATCACCTGGTGACCCCACCACTGGTGCGCGGCCTCGTGCGCCGTCACGTAGTACGGGTAGTCGATGTCCTTCGGATCGGCGGGACGAACGCGGGCGATGAAGCCGATCGCCTCCGAGTACGGAATCGTGTTCGGGAACGACTGCGCGAAGGCTTCGTAGCGCGGGAATTCGATGACACGGAACTGCCGGTACTGGTACGGACCGAAGTTGGCACTGCAGTAGGCCAGGGCATCTTTGGCCGAGGCGTCGATCGAGTCGAGATTGAACTCGTGGCCCGGCTGGTAGTAGATCTCGAGCGCGACGTCGCCGTTCGGTCCGTGCCAGACGTCTTTCTTCTCGGCATAGCGCGCCGACTGGAAGGCGAAGAAGTCGACGATGGGCGCGTCCATCTTGTAGTGGAAGTAGCGCCTGCCGTTCTCGGTCCATTCGCGTTGCAGGTAGCCGGGCGAGATGGCGATCTGGTCGGGCTCCGTCGAGACGGTCGCCTCGTAGTCGATGAAGTCGGCATCGGGTCCGAAGACATTCACGCTCAGGCCGACCGGGTCATCGCGGTCGCGCGCCCGATCTTTCGGGGCGAGGCCGTATTTCTTGCGGTCCTGGTCGCGCTCGAGCTCGCCGCGTTCCTGGTAGCCGACCGAGGGCAGCAGGACACGGCCGTTGAGGAACGTGCCGTTGTAGACGACGGCGGTGTTCGAGCCCTCGTTGGTGAAGCCGTGCGTCGGCAGCTCGAGGTCGAATGCGAGCGTCGTCGTCGCGCCGGGCGCCAGCGGCG
>DAIMIM010000523.1:0-2234 GCA_036722755.1 Caldimonas sp.
CCGACGCCGGCGCCGCCGAACAGGCCGACCTTGCCGCCCTTGGCGAACGGGCAGACGAGGTCGATCACCTTGATGCCGGTCTCGAGCAGGTCGGTCGAGGGCGACAGCTCGTCGTACGCCGGCGGCTTCCTGTGGATCGAGGCGACCAGCGTCTGGTCGACCGGGCCGCGTTCGTCGATCGGGTTGCCGAGCACGTCCATGATGCGGCCGAGCGTGGCCGGGCCGACCGGCACCGAGATCGCCTTGCCGGTGTTGGAGATCTTCATGCCGCGGCGCAGGCCGTCGGAGGCGCCCAGCGCGATCGTGCGCACGACGCCGTCGCCGAGCTGCTGCTGCACTTCAAGCGTCAGCGCCGAGCCGTCCATCTTCAGCGCGTCGTAGATCTTGGGCATGGAGTCGCGCGGGAATTCGACGTCGACGACGGCGCCGATGCACTGGACGATCTTGCCCTGTGCGTGCGCGGTGGTTTGCATGTCAGCCATGTTCAGTTCCTTCAATCAATGCATGTTCGTCAGACCGTCGATCGGGCGCCGCTAGACAGCGGCGGCACCGGCCACGATCTCCGAGAGTTCTTTGGTGATCGCCGCCTGGCGCGTCTTGTTGTAGACGAGCTTGAGCTCGTCGATGACGCTGCCGGCGTTGTCGGTGGCCGACTTCATCGCCACCATGCGCGCCGACTGCTCGGAGGCCATGTTCTCCGACGTCGCCTGGTAGACGAGTGCCTCGATGTAGCGCACGAGCAGGTCGTCGATCACGACCTTGGCGTCGGGCTCGTAGATGTAGTCCCAGCCGTGCTTGCCTTCGTCGGCCTTCATGTCCTCGGCCGAGAGCGGCAGCAGCTGCTGCACCATCGGCTCCTGGCGCATCGTGTTGATGAAGCGCGTGTAGCAGAGGTAGACGGCCGTGAGCTTGCCCGCAGCGTAGTCGTCGAGCAGCACCTTCACCGGGCCAATCAGCTTCTCGAGAAGCGGCTTGTCGCCGAGCTGTGTCGCGTGCGACACGACCTTGGCGCCGATGCGGTTCAGAAAGCCCAGCCCCTTGTTGCCGATGGCGACCGCCTCGGCCTTGACGCCGGCAGCCTCGAGCTCCTTGAGCTTCATCGTCAGCGCGCGCAGCACGTTGGTGTTGAGGCCGCCGCACAGGCCCTTGTCGGTCGTGACGACGATGAAGCCCGCCGTCTTGGCCGCATCGTTGGCGACCATGAAGGGGTGCTTGTACTCGGGCGTCGCGAGCGCGAGATTGGCGGCGAGGCTGCGCACCTGCTGGGCGTACGGCCGGGCGGCGCGCATGCGCTCCTGCGCCTTTCGCATCTTCGACGCGGCGACCATCTCCATCGCCTTGGTGATCTTCCTGGTGTTCTCGACGCTCTTGATCTTGCCGCGGATTTCCTTGCCGGCTGCCATCAGTGGGCTCCCAGTGAGTCGAAGTGGCCGCGGCCGCCGCCGGGCCGCCCCAAGGCGGCCGCGCGCCCCCTCGGGGGACAGGAGCGAAGCGACGTGGGGGCCGTCATGTCTTCAGGCGAACGACTTCTTGAACGCGGCGACGGCCGTGTTCATTTCGGCTTCCGAATCCTTGTCGAGCACCTTGGTGTCCTCGATCTTCTTCAGGAGCGCCGCGTGGCTCGTCTTCAGGTGCGTGTGCAGACCGCTCTCGAACGCGAGCACCCGCTTCACGTCGATGGTGTCCATGAAGCCCTTGTTGACCGCGAACAGCGTCGACGCCATCAGTGAGACCGACAGCGGCGAGTACTGCGCCTGCTTCAGCAGCTCGGTGACGCGGGCGCCACGGTCGAGCTGCTTCCTGGTCGCTTCGTCGAGGTCGGACGCGAACTGCGCGAACGCGGCGAGCTCACGGTACTGCGCGAGGTCGGTCCGGATGCCGCCGGAGAGGCCCTTGATGACCTTGGTCTGCGCGGCGCCGCCGACCCGCGACACCGAGATGCCGGCGTTGATGGCCGGCCGGATGCCGGCGTTGAAGAGCGAGGTCTCGAGGAAGATCTGGCCGTCGGTGATCGAGATCACATTGGTCGGCACGAACGCCGAGACGTCGCCGGCCTGCGTCTCGATGATCGGCAGCGCCGTCAGCGACCCGGTCCGGCCCTTCACGGCGCCCTTGGTGAAGTCCTCGACGTACTTCTCGTTGACGCGCGCGGCGCGCTCGAGCAGGCGCGAGTGGAGGTAGAACACGTCGCCCGGATAGGCTTCGCGGCCCGGCGGGCGGCGCAGCAGCAGCGA
>DAIMIM010000524.1:0-379 GCA_036722755.1 Caldimonas sp.
CAGGCCGCCGACGTCGACCAGATAGCTCGCGCCGACGAGACCGACGCGCTCGCTGTCGGCAGCGAAGCGGACCCGCTCGACGCCGAGCCGCACGTGTGCCGACGGCATCTCGAGCGACGGGTCGTCGGCGGCGAAGGCGAGCGTCGGCGCGGCGATGCAAGCGGCGATGAGGAAAACGGGCGCGGTCGATCGATGCATCGGACTTCGAAAAGGCGTGGTCGTCGGCGAGCGACGGGCCGGCCATTGTGTCGTCTCGACCGCGCCGGCCTAGGGCCTGTTAGCGCTACGGGAGGGATCGCGTGACTCAGCAAACGGGCGCCCGTAAGGCGCAAAGCGCAGCCGTAGGGGGGCCTACGGCGAGCATTTGCAACGCGGCGGG
>DAIMIM010000524.1:389-2228 GCA_036722755.1 Caldimonas sp.
CCCGTTTGCTGAGTCACCCGCAGGGCCGGGGTGGCGCAGGCCGCAGGGCCGCGTTGCGCACTCGTTGTGTGCCGTAGGCACACGGCCTCGTGCGCGCCTTGCCCTGCGGCCTGCGCCACCCCGGCGCGATCCCTCCATAGCGTTAGCAGGCCCTAAGCAAAGGAAGGTTCATCCATGAGCGATCGTGCCGACGATTTCGACCGCGGTGTCGTCAACCGCCGCGCCGTGCTGGGCGATGCCTGGGTCGACAAGTCGCTCGGCGGCGCGACCGAGTTCAACGCCGATTTCCAGAGCCTCATCACGCGCTACGCCTGGCACGACATCTGGGGCCGTCCCGGGCTCGACCACGAGACGCGGCGCCTGCTCGTGCTCGGCATGACGATGGGCCTGGCGCGCTGGGAGGAATTCGAGCTGCACTGCAAGGCCGCCATCGCCCACGGCGTGCCGCTCGACAAGATCAAGGAAACCCTGATGCAGGGCGCCATCTATTGCGGCGTGCCGGCGGCCAACACGGCCTTCAAGATCACCATGGAGTTGCTGCGGGCGGCCGGGCGGGTACCGGCGCCACAGTCGCTGTCGACGCCGGTGCGCGTCGCCGAGCACCACACCTTCAGCGCGCCGCAGCTCCACATCACGGTCCAGGGCGAAGGCCCGCCGGTCGTGATGAGCCACGCGCTCGGTCTCGACGTGCACATGTGGGACGCGCTTGCCGCACGCTTCGCAACCACCATGACCGTGCTGCGCTACGAGCATCGCGGCCATGGCGGCTCGGCTGTGCCACCCGGCCCGTACACGATGGACGCGCTCGTCGACGACGCGGCGCGCGTCATCCGCGAATGGGGGCGCGGCCCGGTCGCCTGGATCGGCCTGTCGATGGGCGGCATGGTCGGGCAGGGCCTGGCCATCCGCTATCCCGAGCTGCTGCGCGGCGCCGTGCTCGCCAACACGACGGCGCGGTATCCGGCGGCGGCGGCGCCGACCTGGGCCGCGCGCATCGCCGCGATCGAGCAGGGCGGCATGGCGGCCGTGGTCGACGCCATCGTCGAACGCTATCTGAGCGCCGCCTACCGGGCGGCGCATCCGGCCGAGGCCGCGGCCCTGCGCGCCAGGCTGCTGCGCTGCGATCCGGCCGGCTATCTCGCCTGCTGCCACGCCGTCGCCGACGTCGACTGGCTCGACCGGCGGGCGACGGTACGCACGCCGGTGCATGTCATCGCCGGAGCGCGCGACGCCGGCGCCACGCCCGAGATGGCCCGGGCGATGGCCGAGCGCATCGCCGGAGCCGAGCTGACCGTCTTCGACGAGGCGTCGCACCTCAGCGTGGCCGAGCTGCCGGATCGCTTCCACGATGTCGTCGCCAAGTTTCTAGCCCGCCTCGCCTGAGACGCGATCCGCGACGCCGCATCCGGTGCGAATCGATCGCCTCGCTCAGAATGGCGGGTTCCCCAGTGAGATGTCCGCCATGAGCAAAGCCTTCGCGTCCCAAGCCGATCTCGCCGACAAGCCGGTCACGTTCACGCGCCTGTCCGAGAACGCCTATGCGTACACGGCCGAGGGCGATCCGAACACCGGCGTGATCGTCGGCGACGACGCGGTGATGGTGATCGACACCCAGGCGACGCCGGTGATGGCCAGCGACGTCATCAGGCGCATCCGCGAGGTCACCGACAAGCCGATCAAGTACGTCGTGATGAGCCACTACCACGCCGTGCGCGTGCTCGGCGCGAGCGCGTACGTGGGCGAGGGCGCCAGCGAGATCATCGCCAGCGAGGACACGCGCGAGCTCATCGTCGAGCGCGGCGCCGCCGACATGAAGAGCGAGATCGAGCGCTTCCCGCG
>DAIMIM010000525.1:0-2227 GCA_036722755.1 Caldimonas sp.
CGCTGCTGATCGCCTCGCTGTTCCTCATCCTCGCCAGCGGCGTCTGGATCGGCCTCACGCTCTCGGGCGTCGCCTGGATCGGCATGCAGCTGTTCAGCTCGCGCCCAGCCGGCGACGCGATGGCCGTCACCATCTGGGGCTCGGCCTCGAGCTGGACGCTGACCGCCCTGCCGCTCTTCATCTGGATGGGCGAGATCCTCTTTCGCACGCGCCTCAGCCAGGACATGTTCAAGGGCCTGGCACCATGGATGCAGCGACTGCCCGGGCGGCTCCTGCACACCAACGTCGTCGGCTGCGCGATCTTCGCGGCAGTCTCGGGCTCGAGCGCCGCCACCTGCGCCACCATCGGCAAGATGAGCTTGCCCGAGCTCGCCAAGCGCGGCTATCCGGACGCGATGTCGATCGGCTCGCTCGCCGGTGCCGGCACGCTCGGCCTGCTCATTCCGCCCTCGATCATCATGATCGTCTACGGTGTCACGGCCGACGTTTCGATCTCGCAGCTCTTCATCGGCGGCGTGATTCCGGGCATCGTCCTGGCCGGCATCTTCTCGCTCTACATCGCCGGCTGGTCGCTGAAGAACGCACACCTCATTCCACCACCCGACGCGCCGATGAGCTTCGCCGAGAAGCTGCGCGAATCGAAGAGCCTGATTCCGGTCGTGCTCCTCATCGTTGCCGTGCTCGGCTCGATCTACGCCGGCATCGCGACGGCCACCGAGGCGGCTGGCATCGGCGTGCTCGGCGCGCTGGCCATCTCGACCGTCCAAGGGTCGATGAACTGGCCGACCTTCAAGGAATCCCTGATGGGCGGCACGCGGCTCTACTGCATGATTGCGCTGATCCTCGCCGGCGCCGCCTTCCTCACCCTCAGCATGGGCTACATCGGCCTGCCGCGCCATCTCGCCGAGTGGATCGCCACCCTCGGCTTGAGCAAGTTCGGCCTGATCCTCGCGCTCACCGCGTTCTACGTCGTCCTCGGCTGCTTTCTCGACGGCATTTCGATGGTCGTGCTGACCATGGGCGTGATCATGCCGACGGTGCAGAAGGCCGGCATCGACCCGCTCTGGTTCGGCATCTTCGTCGTCATCGTCGTCGAGATGGCGCAGGTGACGCCCCCGGTCGGCTTCAACCTCTTCGTGCTGCAGGGCATGACCAGGCGTCCCATCGGCAACATCGCCAAGTCGACATTCCCGTTCTTCCTGCTGATGGTCTTCATGGTCGTCATCCTGTATGCGTTCCCGCAGATGGCCACCTTTCTGCCCCAGCACATGAAGAGCTAGCGCCGCCTGCGGCGCGGCAACGTTGCGCGCACCGCTGCAAAGTACCGATCTGCGTGCAATTGGCCCTGCATTTCGAGGCATGGCGCTGCAACATTTCGTCGCACCATGGCTGGGTTGACTGGGTCGGTGCACCTTCTTCTCGGAGCCGCGCCCGATCGACGAGGAAGACCGTATGGCCGACATGCTCGCCCCTTTGACCTGGGACATGCCCGCACGCCCGCCGCAGCGCGCAGCGGCGGACTCGAGCGCGGCCAACGACGCCGCGGCCGGCACCGGCGCCAAGGACAAGGGCAGCCGCGAGGCATTTCTCTGGCCGACGCCGCCGTTCGCCAGCTACCCCGGCCCGACCGAGCAGACTGAAACGCTGCCTTGCCAGATCGTCGCCGGCGCCGAGCTGAAGCTCGCCTCCGGCCGCCTCACCTTCTTCGTTCCCGAGACCTCGGTCGCGCACGTGCAGATGCCGCCGGCGCGTACCACCATCGCCTTGCGCTTCGATCAGTTCAAGTCGCTGACGCTGACGACGCCGCTGCAGCCCCTGCCCTTGCCGCTCGCCGACCCGCACGCCGATCTGCTCAGGCACCGCCAGGCCAGCCCGTACAAGGTCCACCTCCTCGAAGGTGGCGATCTGCAGGGGCAGACCGTCGGCCACGTCGAGACCGATTTCGGCCTGTTCCTGTTCCCGCCGATCGACGCCGACGGCAGCGTCAAGCGCATGTTCGTGCCGGCGGGCGCCTTCTCGAGCTTCGAGATCGGCCAGAAGATCGGCGAGGTGCTGGTCGACCAGCACCACGCGACCTGGGAGCAGGTCACCGACGCGATGGACCTGCAGGACGAGATGCGCAGCAAGAAGATCGGCGACATCCTCGTGATGAAGCAGATCGTCTCGCCGGAGCAGCTGCTCGAGGCGATCGAGCGCCAGCACAAGATGCCGATGGTGCGCATCGGCG
>DAIMIM010000526.1:0-2222 GCA_036722755.1 Caldimonas sp.
GCCGGATCCTTCACCGCCTTCTGCACGTCGAACTCGACGTTGTAGAGCTGGTTGCCCATTGCCGGCACTCTTTCGACCTTGCGGATGTAGACGTCCTGGACGATGTCGCGCGTCTGCGCGTCGATCAGGATCTGGCCGCGCGGGCTCTCGAAGATCTGGCCTTTCATCGCCGCCAGCAGCGCGTCGCCGCCGCCGGCGCCCTTGGTCGCGGCGAGCGCGTTGTAGATCAGGTGCATGCCGTCGTAGCCGGCCACCGCCATGAAATTCGGGCGGAACTTGTTGGCCGCCTCGAAGGCCGCCACGAATTTCTTGTTCATCGCCGACGGGTGCGCCGCCGAGTAGTGGTGCGAGTTGACGACGCCGAGCGCGACGTCGCCGATGTCGTTGAGCTGGTCGTCGTCGACCACGTCGCCGGTGGCGATGAGCTTGATGCCCGACTTGTCGAGGCCGCGCTCGCCGAACTGCTTCATGAACGCCGCGCCCTGGCCCGAGGGCAGAAACACGAACACCGCGTCGGGCTTGAGATCGGCCAGCTTCTGCAGGAAGGGCGAGAAGTCGGGGCTCTTCAGCGGCGTGCGGATCTCGCCGATGACTTCGCCGCCGTTCAGCTTGAACTGGCTCTTGAAGAACTTCTCGGCATCGATGCCGGGGCCGTAGTCGGCGACGAAGGTCACTACCTTCTTGATGCCGTGCTTGGCCGCCCAGTCGGCGATCGGCACCGTCACCTGCGGCAGCGTGAAGCTGGTGCGCACGATGTAGGGCGACTGCTCGGTGATGGCCGAGGTGGCCGCGGCGGTGACGACCATCGGCGTCTTGCTCTGCGTCGCGATCGGCGCCGTCGCGAAGGCGAGCGGCGTCAGGCCGAAGCCGGCCAGCACGTCGATCTTGTCGTTGACGACCATCTCCTGGGCGATGCGCCGGGTGGTGTCGGCGACGCCGGCGTCGTCTTTCACGACCAGCTCGATCTTGCGGCCGGCGACCGTCGCGCCGTTCTGCGCCATCCAGAGCTTGATCGCGGCTTCGATCTGCTTGCCGGTGGAGGCAGATTGCCCGGTCATGGGCAGGATGAAGCCGATCTTGAACGGCACGGCATCGGCGGCGAAAGCCGCGGCTGCGGGCAGCGCCGACACGAAGGCCGAAATGATCAGGACGTGCAGGGCGTGGCGTCGTTGCATGGCGTGGTTCCGCAAAGGTGGTGCCGGGATTGTTGGCCGGGCCGTGCCGCCTCGCATCGGGAGATTCGCGCACATCGCCGGGCGCCGGCGCCGACACGGTCTCGCGTGTCGGTGTCTCTTTTCATGGGATCGATTCGGGATAGCCGAGACCGAGCATCCACCGGCTCATCGCCGCCACCGTCGGCGCCTCGACGCCGAGGTAGCCGTGGGCGCTGAAGGCTTCGCAAGGCTCGGAACGCGGCGCGTCGCCACCGCTGACGCTGATGAGCGGGTAGGTCTGCCCGAGCTGCTTCGCCGGGCCGTACGGCGTCACGGAGCAGCTGTCGTCGACGTGGTGAACGAGCAGCAAGGGCGAGTGGATCGACCGGTAGTCGAATCCCGACAGGCCGCTGCCGCCCCTGGATGCCTTGAAGATCGTCGACGACAGGATCACGCCCTGCACCGAGCTGCCGAGCGCCGCACCGGCATAGGCGGCGGAGACCGTGCCGCGGCTGGTACCGACGAGATAGACACGCACCTCCGGAAAGCGCCGCTTCACGTCGGCGACGACGGCCGCGATGTCGCGGGCGTGCCGCTCGCTCATCCGGGCGGCGTCCGAAAGACGTCCGAGATCCGATGGTGCGTCGACCACCGCGGTCGCGATGCCCTGCGCCAGGAACAGGCCGCGCGAGCGGACCAGGAAATTGCCGCCCGGGTGCGGAATGCCTTGCTGCAACAGACCGACCGTGCCCGCGCCGCCGGTGAACAGCACTGCCACCACGGCTGGCGCGTGCCCGTCGTCGCGGCCGAGGAGATAGGGCTCGACGGAACCGTTCTCGCTCGGTAGCTGAACGATCTCTTCGACCGGCGCGCCGCGCGCGGCCGGCGCCAGCAGGATCGATGCAAGACCGAGCACGAGCGCAACGCGGCGAAACGGCATTCGCGATGATGGCATCGACCCCGAGCGCCGCGACCTATGATCTTCGACTGACTTCCCGGCCACCGCCATGTCCACCCGCACCCACCCGCCCTTTCGCGCCGACCACGTCGGCAGCTTTCTTCGCCCGA
>DAIMIM010000527.1:0-2222 GCA_036722755.1 Caldimonas sp.
AATTGCAGACGTCGGCGCGCAGCATGTTCTCGCCGAAGAACTGGTGGAACATGCGCCCGACGGGGCTCTTCAGGAAGGCGACGCCGCCGGAATGCCCGGGGCAGTGCCATGAATACGAGCCGTCCTGCGCATAGTCGACCAGCGCCTTGAAGAACGGCGGCGCGACGCCGTCGAGATACGCCTTGGCCTCGCGCACGATGTGTCGGGCGACGAACTCCGGCGTGTCCTCGAACATGTGGATGAAGCCGTGCAGCTCGCGCAGGATGTCGTTGGGCAGGTGCTGCGAGGTGCGCGTCTCGCCGTAGAGATAGATCGGCACTTCCGAGTTCTTGAAGCGAACCTCGGTGATGAACTTGCGCAGGTTCAGCACCGCCGGATCGAGATCGGGCCCTTCGGTGAACTCCTCGTCGTCGATCGAGAGGATGAAGGCGCTGGCGCGGCTTTGCTGCTGCGCGAACTGCGAGAGGTCGCCGTAGCTGGTGGTGCCCAGAACCTCGAAGCCTTCTTTCTCGATCGCCGCGGCGAGCGCGCGGATGCCGAGGCCCGAGGCGTTCTCGGAGCGGTAGTCTTCGTCGATGATGACGATCGGGAACTGGAAGCGCAGCATCGGCGTGTGCCTGGCGGGTCGGCGGTCTGGAAAGCGCGCAGTGTAGGGCTCCGGGGCGCGCCCTACACTCGCATTCGAAGTCAGCCAAAGGGAGCTTCGCCATGGATCTGTCCCCAGCCACCGGCTGGTGGGTCGTCGCCGGCCTCGCCGTCGCCGCCGAGCTCGCGACCGGCACGTTCTACTTGTTGATGATCGCGCTCGGCCTCGCCGCCGGAGCGATCGCCGCGTCGGTCGGCTTGTCGACGCCGATGCAGATCGTCGCCGCGGCCGCCATCGGCGGCGGCGCAACGCTGCTCTGGCACTGGCATCGCCGCTCCACCAAGGGCGCCGACCGCGCCGCCCACGAGAACCGCGACGTCAACCTCGACATCGGCGAGCGCGTGCATGTCGATGCCTGGGCCGGCGACCGGACCGCGCGTGTGCAGTACCGCGGCTCGAGCTGGGGTGCGCGGCTGGCGCATGGCGCCGCGCCGCACCCGGGCGAGCACGTCGTCTCCGCCGTCGAAGGCAACTGGCTGGTGCTGACGCCGCGCCTGCCGACCTGATTCGCCCCCACCTCTTTCGGAGCTCGCCCCATGGAAATCGCACTCGTCATCGCCGTCATCGCCGCGATCTTCATCATGCAGACGTTCAAGATCGTGCCGCAGCAGCATGCGTGGGTGATCGAGCGGCTCGGCAAGTACGACCGCACGCTGACGCCGGGCCTGAGCTTCGTCATGCCCTTCGTCGAGCGCGTCGCCTACAAGCATTCGCTGAAGGAGGTGCCGCTCGACGTGCCGAGCCAGGTCTGCATCACGCGCGACAACACGCAGCTGCAGGTCGACGGGATCATCTACTTCCAGGTCACCGATCCGATGCGCGCGAGCTACGGCTCGAGCAACTACATCGTCGCGATCACGCAGCTGGCGCAGACGCTGCTGCGCTCGGTGATCGGCAAGATGGAGCTCGACCGCACGTTCGAGGAGCGCGACTCGATCAACGCGCACGTCGTCAACGCGCTCGACGAAGCGGCCACGAACTGGGGCGTGAAGGTGCTGCGTTACGAAATCAAGGACCTGACGCCGCCGGCCGAGATCCTGCGCTCGATGCAGGCCCAGATCACCGCCGAGCGCGAGAAGCGCGCGCTCATTGCCGCATCCGAGGGCCGCAAGCAGGAGCAGATCAACATCGCCACCGGCGAGCGCGAGGCCTACATCGCGCGCTCCGAAGGCCAGCGCCAGGCGGAGATCAACAAGGCGCAGGGCGATGCCGCCGCCATCGTTGCTGTTGCCGAGGCAACGGCCGACGCGATCCGCAAGGTCGCCGAGGCGATCCGCCAGCCGGGTGGCGAGCAAGCAGTGCAGCTCAAGGTCGCGCAACAGGCCGTCGACGCCTTCGCGCAGCTCGCGCAGAAGAACAACACGATGATCGTGCCAAGCAGCCTGGCCGAGGTCTCGGGCCTCATCGCCTCGGCGATGGCGCTGATGAAGGCGCCGCTGCCACGGCCGAGCTCGACGCAGACCCTCGGATAAAATCACGGCCACCGGAGAGGTGGATGAGCGGTTTAAGTCGCACGCCTGGAAAGCGTGTGAGGGCTAAACACCCTCCGCGGGTTCGAATCCCGCCCTCTCCGCCA
>DAIMIM010000528.1:0-2222 GCA_036722755.1 Caldimonas sp.
GATGCGCAGGTTCTTCTCTTCGACGAGCGCCTGCGGCAAGCCGGTGAGCTCGGCGATGCGGCGGGCGATGCGACCCCGGCGCTTGCCATCGAGCCGCGCACCGGCCTGCAGCGCGGCAGCGTAGTCTTCGTCGACGAAGGTCTCGGCCGCGGCGCGCGCCTCGGCCGGCGACCTGGCGAGCGTGCCCTTGAGCAGCCCGTGGTATTGCGACACGTTGGCGAACGCCGGCAGGAACAGCGAATACGGCAGGTCGTTGGCGGGTGCGAAGACGAGGCTTTGCAGGTCCATCGCGCACGAGACGAGGATCAGCCCCGACAGCGCCACGCCGGCACTCTGCAGCTTGTCGGCGAGGGCCGCGCCGCGCGTGGTGCCGTAGCTCTCGCCCGCCAGATACACCGGCGAGCTCCAGCGCTGGTGGCGCGTCAGCCAGACGCGCATCACTTCGGTGAGCGCAGCCACGTCGCCATCGACCGACAGCATCTTCTTGCGCGCCTCGGCACTCGCGCACAACGACCAGCCGGTGTGAGGCGGATCGATGAAGACGAGATCGAAGTGCTCGAACCAGCTGTGCGGGTTGTCGGCCACCGCATACGGCGCCAGCGGCATGCTGCCGTCGTCGGGCGTGACCACGCGCTTGGGGCCGAGCGCGCCGAGGTGCAGCCAGATCGACGCCGAGCCGGGGCCGCCGTTGAAGGCGAAGCACACCGGGCGGGTTCGCGCATCGGCGCCGGCGAGCACGTAGCTGGTCGCCATCACGGCGGCTTGCGGCTCGCCGAGCGCCCCATCAAAGCCTTCGGCGACGACCGGGATGAAGGCGGCCTGGACGGCGTAGTCGAGCGCGTGGCCGCCCAGCTTGATGGAGCCGGTGCTCTGGCTGGCCGACTGCGCAAGAAGCTTGTCGACGCGTTCGCGCAGCTTCTTGTCCGATTCCTTGGTGTCTGCGGGCTCGGGTGAATCGGCCATGGGTCAGATATCGATCAGGTTGAGCATCTTCTTGAAGTAAGGCAGCTTGTCGATCGCCACCACCATCGCCTTGCCGTTCGTGTTCTTGAGTTTGAGCGAAGTCGCCAGCTTGGCCAGGCCATCGGCCCACTTCTCGTGCGGCATGGTGTTCAGGACCTTGGCCAGCATGGTCAGGTGCTTGGCGTCCTTGACGTCGATGCCGACGATCGGCGCGACCTTGAGCAGCTCGGCCTTGGGCACGTCGGGGACCTCGGCTGGCTTGGCGGCCGCCATGGTCGTCTGCTTCAGCTTGATCAGCTCGATGAAGGTCTTGTCGCCGTCCTTCACCGTGTCGATGGCGTCGTCGAACGCATCGCTGGCCCACTGCAGCTCCGCCTTCATGCCGCGATCGAGATCCGGGTGGTCCTTCCTGAATTTCTCGAGCAAGGGCCGCATTTCGCCAGACAGCCTCTTGGGCTCCTTCAGCAGATCGAAGATCGTCAGGCGGGCACGCTCGGCGCTTTTCTCGTCGCCCTTCTTGGTCGCCTCTCGCGCCGCCTTTTCGAGCGTCGGGGCATCTGCCTTGAAGTCATTGACCGCGAGCGTCAACTTCTTGGCCCGGTTCTTCAACCCGCCGAGCTCGGCCTCGACTTCCTTGCTGCTCTTCTGTGCCCCGCCGAGCGCCTTGTCGGCCTCCTCGCCCAGCTTGCGCGCCGCGGTGGCCCAGGTGCTCAGCCGGTTCTTGGTGACCGCGACGTGCTTGATGAGCTCCTTGATCTCTTCGATCCTGGTCGCCACGAACGCCTTGTCGGCGAGCAGCGCGGTCGTCAGGACGTGCAGCCGGTCGCAGGCGTCGAGCCCCTGGTCGATCTTCTCGATCGCCGGGTCGAGCTTCGGCTGCGAGATCTTGATCTCGTCCTCGCTCTCGTCGTCGATGGCGCTGCGCAACTCCTTGGTGACCGACTCGTAGGCCTTCTTGATGATCGGGTCGTGCTTGTCGAGCTCCTTGCGCATGTCCTTCATCTTCTGGAGCGTCTGCTGCGAGGTATCTGCCATGTCGTCTTCCTGGAAGTTGAGTGAGCAACGGCGCGAATGATGCGTCACCGGCCGGGCGCGAGCAACCCCGGTTCCGACGGTCGATCCGCCGCTCAGTCTTCAGGGGACTTGTCGGCAAAGCTGACTTTCGAAGCTCGGTAAGCGAGCGGCAGCAGCGCAAGCACTTGGCCCTTCATCCCTTCGCAGAGCGCTGGTGCCTGCTGCCGAGGGCGTCGGGCGACTGG
>DAIMIM010000529.1:0-2219 GCA_036722755.1 Caldimonas sp.
CTCAAGGGCAAGACGCTCGGCATCTGGGGCTTCGGCAAGATCGGCCAGCTCGTCGCCGGCTACGGCAAGGCCTTCGGCATGAACGTGCTGGTGTGGGGCCGCGAAGGCTCGCGCGCGCTGGCCGAGCGCTCGGGCTACGCGGCTGCTGCCAGCCAGCAGGAGTTCTTCGACAACGCCGACGTGCTGACGCTGCACCTGCGCCTGAACGACGCGACCCGCGGCATCGTCAAGCTCGAGGCGCTTTCGCGCATGAAGGCGACGGCGCTGCTCGTCAACACCTCGCGCGCCGAGTTGATCGAAGAAGGCGCGCTGGTCTCGGCGCTCAACAAGGGCCGCCCCGGGATGGCGGCAGTCGACGTGTTCGAGAGCGAGCCGATCCTGCAGGGCCATCTGCTGCTGCGTCTCGAGAACGCGATCTGCACGCCGCACATCGGCTACGTCGAGCAGGACAGCTACGAGCTCTACTTCGAGGCGGCCTTCGCCAACGTCGTCAACTTCATCGGCGGCAACCCGACCCACATCGTCAATCCCGACGCGCTCAAGGTGCATCGGTGAGCTTGGCATGACGGGCGCCGACGAGGCGCCCCGCGATCGTCCGCAGTCGAAGACCGAGCTCTTCCTCACCTTCAACGCCCTCGCCTTGCAGGGCTTCGGTGGCGTGCTCGCGGTCGCACAGCGCGAGCTCGTCGAGAACAAGCGCTGGATGACGAAGGCCGAGTTCGTCGAGATGCTCGCGCTCGGCCAGGTCCTGCCCGGCCCGAATGTCGTCAACATCGCGCTGATGTTCGGCGACCGTTGCTTCGGCGCTCGCGGCGCCTTCGCCGCACTCGCCGGCATGCTGGCCGTTCCGCTCGTCATCGTGCTCTCGCTCACCGTGGCCTACGCCGAGTTTTCGCGGATCGCGATGATCTCGGGTGCGCTGCGCGGAATGGGCGCGGTCGCGGCCGGCCTCATCCTGTCCACCGCCGTCAAGCTGATGGGGACGCTGCGCACCAACCAGCTCGGCCTGCCGATCGCGGCCATCGTCGCCTCGCTGACCTTCATCACGATCGGCTTGCTGCGGTGGCCGCTGATCTGGGTGCTGTTCGGCCTCGGCTCGCTCGCCGTCACGCTCGCCTGGAGGCGATGGAAATGAAGCCCCCACGCTCGCTTCGCCCGCTGCCCCTCGCGGGGGGCGACAGCGCCCTTGGGGCGGCCCGGCGGGCGCTGAAATGACGGCATTGCTCCATTCGCAGCTCGGCGCCGCCGACCTGCTTGGCCTCTTTGGACACTTCCTCCTGCTGAGCCTGCTCGCTGTCGGCGGCGCGATCACGACCGCGTCCGACATGCATCGCTACGTCGTCGACCAGCACCACTGGCTCGTCGACGCCCAGTTCAGCGCCTCGATCGCCATCGCCCAGGCCGCGCCGGGCCCGAACGTCCTGTTCGTGGCCGCGCTCGGCTGGAACGTCGCCGGGCCGATGGGCGCGCTGGCGACAATGACCGGCACGCTGCTGCCCTCGACGATGCTCACGCTGTATGTCAATCGATGGGGATTGAAGCGCCGCGAGACACGCGGCCTGCGCTCCTTCACGACCGGCATGACGCCGCTGACGATCGGCCTGCTCGTCGCCACGGGTTGGCTGCTCGCCGTCCCGTATGTCATCGACGGGCCGCAGCGCGTCGGCGCCCTGGCGCTCGTCGCGTTCAGCATCGTCGGCATGACACGCACGCGCATCAGCCCGATGTGGCTGGTGGCCGTCGGCGCCGTGGTCGGTGCGCTCGGCTTCGTCTGACCGCTAGCGGGTGCCGAAGAGGCGATCGCCGGCATCGCCGAGCCCCGGAATGATGTAGCCGTTCTCATTGAGGTGGCTGTCGATGGCGGCGGCCCAGCAGCGCACGTCGGGATGAGCGGCGACTAGCGCGGCGACGCCTTCGGGCGCGGCGACCAGCACCAGGGCGCGGATGTCGGTGCAACCGCGCGACTTCAGCAAGGCGACCGCCGAATTCATCGAGCCGCCGGTCGCAAGCATCGGATCGAGAATGATCGCCGTGCGCGCGTTGAGGTCGCTGGCGAGGCGGTCGACATACGGTTCGGGCAGCAGCGTCGCGTGATTGCGCGCGATGCCGACGACGCTCACCTTGGCATTCGGAATCGTGTCGAGCACGCCGTCGAGCATGCCGAGGCCGGCGCGCAGGATCGGCACCAGCGTCACCTTCTTGCCGCTGATGCGCTCGAC
>DAIMIM010000530.1:0-2219 GCA_036722755.1 Caldimonas sp.
CCTTCGTGAACGCCGGATCGGCCAGCTGCTGCTGCGTGTAGACACGCGAAGCGCGGAAGTTGTGGCGCAGGCCGAGCGTGTGGCCGACCTCGTGCATCGTCACGTTCTTCAGGTAGGCCTCGACGAACGCCTCGGCTTCGGGGCTGCCGGGCTCGAGGTCGCCGCGCGCTTCGAACAGCTCGCTCGCGTAGGCCATCTGGTCGGCGGCCACGTCGGCGTACAGGCAGGCCCGCCCGGTCGTGAGCAGGGCCAGCTCCTGCGGCGTGTCGGCGGTGCTGCGAAACGGATTGTCGAGATCGCCGGACGCCAGGATCTGCGAGCGCTGCACCCGCAGGTTGCGCGACGACAGGCTCTCGATGCCGATGTCGGCGTCGAGGATCTCGCCGCTGCGCGGGTCGACGTGGCTGGGGCCGATCGCGCCGAAGCTCGGCGCCACGTTGGTCATCCAGCGGATCGAGGCACGGCCGAAGTCGAGGGTGTCGAATTCGGCGTCGTCGGCCTGCACCTCGACGCGGATCGCATCCTTGAAGCCGATCTTCTCGAACGCCTTGTTCCATTCCAGGACACCGGCCGTGATCGCCGGCCGGTACTTGAACGGCACCGTCCTGTCGATCCAGAAGACGATCGGCTTGACCGGCTCCGAGAGCACCGCGTCGGGGTCCTTCTTCTCGAGGCGCCAGCGATTGACGTAGCGCTGGCGCGGCGTGCGCTGCAGATCGTCGCTGAAGTCGAACTGGCCGCTCTCGAAGTAGCCGACCCGGGCATCGGCGCGACGCCCCTTCATCGGCACCGCAGGCAGGCGCGCCAGCGAGTAGTGGATGGTCATGAACAGGCTGCGCGGATCGGGCAGCGAGCGCGGTGCCGAGGGCAACGGCATGCCTGGCGGCAAGCCCGGCTGCGGCACGGCAATGGAGCCGGTGGCGAAGTGGCTGAGGACGTCGAGGACGACGATGTCGGGCGTCGTGCGCACCTGCGTGATCGCCGAGTTGCGCGGATCGAACGAATAGCCCTGACGGTAGGTGCGCTGCAGATCCATGCCGAGACCGAGCAGGTCGGCCATGAAGAGGGCATTGGCCTCGACCAGGATCGACTTGCGCGTCGGCTCCGGCTGGCTCAGCACCGGCGCGCTGGACAGCAAGCTCGGCGAATAGCCGGCATCGATCGCCCGTGCTTCCGGCGTACCCGGCTTGGCGAGGTAGCCGACGTTGAGCCAGATCAGCTGCACCTGGTTGTGGATGCGGCGGAAAGCGACGACGCCGCTGTCTTCCATCATGCCGCCGAAGAAGTTGCGCTCGCCGATGCCGGACTTCAGCTTCGTCGAGATGAAAAATGGCTTGTCGAAATCGTCTGGCTTCAGCTCGATCCAGACCCGCTCGTCCTTCTGCCAAAGGGTGAGCGTGCCGTCGCTGCGCTTCGCGTCCCGTACGACGTCGGCGAACGGGCGGAGCGGGCTGGGCGCAGTGGCCATGGGCGGCGCGCCCGGCGGCCGCAGCCCCGAGGCGGCGCCGCCCGGCCCGGTGGCGGCGACCGGCGCCGACGCCGCATTGCCGGCAGCCACAGCGGGCACGCCGTTGAAGGTCTGGAACGTCGTGCAGCCGGTCATGACCGCCGCCGCGACGAGGATGGTGGCGGCAGCGCCGGTGAGCGGCGAAAACGGCATGGGCATGCGGGTGTCCTGGCGGCGAGGTCGGAGAGCGCGTTCGATGGTACGGCGGCCGATAGGTTCTCGTCCCGGCCAAAAGTCGCGCGCTGGGCCGCAGCGAGAGGGGGGCTCTACATCTTCAGTGCATGGGCCGAAAGCGCAGGCGCTTGGGCTTGGCGCCCTCTTCGCCGAGACGCTTCTTCTTGTCGGCCTCGTATTCCTGATAGTTGCCGTCGAAGAAAAACCACTTCGAGTCGCCCTCGGCAGCGAGGATGTGGGTGGCGATGCGATCGAGGAACCAGCGGTCGTGGCTGATGACCATGATCGAGCCGGCGAACTCGAGCAACGCGTCCTCGAGCGCGCGCAAGGTCTCGACGTCGAGGTCGTTCGACGGCTCGTCGAGCATCAGCACGTTGGCGCCGGCGATCAGCGTCTTGGCCAGATGGAGCCGCCCGCGCTCGCCGCCCGACAGGTTGCCGACCAGCTTCTGCTGGTCGTTGCCCTTGAAGTTGAACTTGCCCAGATAGGCGCGGCTCGGCATCACGAACTTGCCGACGACCAGGTTGTCGAGGCCGCC
>DAIMIM010000531.1:0-2215 GCA_036722755.1 Caldimonas sp.
ACGCGTGCGCGGCGCGTACCGTCAGACCGTCCTTGTCCAGGGCTTTGATGATCTCGGCCGCCAGCAATGCCTTGAACTGCTTCACGTCGGCGTCGTCCTGACCGAGGTCGCGGTAGACATTGCCGCCGCCCCGGATGACTTCAAGCGGTTCGCTTTTCATAGCAACATCTCCTTCAACCGTTTCACCATCTGTTGCCGCCGAAGTAATACTGACCCACTGCGCCGAAGTAAAAGTGATCCACCTGGGTGAGGATGACGGCCTTTTCGGTGCCGTCGATGTTGACCCAGGAGAGTGCAGTGGAGATACGAGTGATGGCCCGAAGGGGCGAGGCGGTCAGAGCGATCGCGCGGCAGCTGGAGTGCTCGCGCAACACTGTGCGGAGATACCTGCGTGACGAAGCGGCGCGTCGCTACGGACCGCGCCAGCCGCGCGCGTGCAAGCTCGACGACTACAGGAGCTACCTGCGCGAGCGCATCGAGCAAGCCCACCCGCGCTGGATACCGGCGACGGTTCTTCTGCGCGAGATCGGCGAGCGAGGCTACGCCGGTGGCATCAGCCAGCTCAAGGCATGGCTGGCGCCGCTGAAGAAGAGCGAACCCGAACCCGTCGTCCGCTTCGAGACGCCGCCGGGCCAGCAGATGCAGGCCGACTTCACGCATGTGCGCCGCGGCCGCGACCCGCTCATCGCATTGGTGGCCACGATGGGCTACAGCCGCGCCACCTTCGTCAAGTTCACCGCCAGCGAGGACGCCACCACCTTGTGCGCCGGTCTGCGCGAAGCCTTCGACTACTTCGGTGGCGTTCCCGAGCATGTGCTCTTCGACAACACCAAGGCGGTCGTCATCGAGCGCGACGCTTACGGGCCTGGTCTGCACCGCTGGAACGACGAGATGAAGGCCCTTGCCGAGGCCTGCGGCTTCACACCTCGCCTGTGCCGGCCGTACCGGGCCAAGACCAAGGGCAAGGTCGAGCGCTTCAACTCGTACCTCAAGGGCAGCTTCGTCGTACCGCTGGCGGCGACCCTGGACGCCGGCGGCCTGCGCTTGAGCGTCGAGCTCGCCAACTCCCATGTCCGGCGTTGGCTCGACGAGATCGCCAACGTCCGCGTGCACGGCACCACCAAGGCCGTGCCGGCAGTGCGCCTGGCTGAGGAGCGCGCGGTCATGTTGTCCGCGCCGGCGCTGAAGGCCCCTGCGGCGGTGCCGCAGCGCGCGGCGATGCCGGTGGAGAGCCTGCAGCACCCGCTGGCGGTGTACGACGCGCTCCTGTGCCCCGAGCTGCTCGAGGTGTTCGCATGACGACGCTGCAGGCCGAGCGCATCGCCGCCCTGTGCGAGCAACTGAAGCTGGCGCGCCTGAGCGCCGAGTGGCCGGCCCTCGCACAGGACGCCGCGCGCAGCGAAGCGAGCTTCGCCGACTTCCTCGAACGCGTCCTCGCCAGCGAGATCGTCGCCCGGGACGAGCGCAGGACCACGACGCTGATGCGGCTGGCGACGATGCCGGCGATCAAGACGCTCGAGCAGTTCGACTGGAGCCACGCCGGCGGTGCACCAAAGGCGCAGATCCAGGAACTCGCTCACCTGGCGTTCGTGCCGCGCGCCGAGAACGTGGTGCTGCTCGGGCCGAGCGGCGTCGGCAAGACCCACATCGCGCTGGCGATTGGCCACCGAGCAGTGATGGCCGGGCACAAGGTGCGCTTCATCAGCGCGGCCGACCTGATGCTGCAACTCGCGGCGGCCAAGGCGCAGGGGCGGCTGAAGGAGTACTTCAACCGCGCCGTCATCGGCCCGAAGCTGCTGGTGGTCGACGAGATCGGCTACCTGCCCTTCGGGCGCGAGGAGGCAACTCTCTTCTTCAACGTGGTGGCAAAGCGCTACGAGCGCGGCAGCATGGTGCTCACGAGCAATCTGTCGTTCACGCAGTGGGCCGGCGCCTTCGCCGACGACAAGACGATGACGGCGGCGATGCTGGACCGGCTGCTGCACCACGCACATATCGTGCAGATCACTGGCGAGAGCTACCGGCTCAAGGATAAACGCAAGGCCGGCCAGGCAACGAAGAGGACGCCCGCGACGACATGACAGACGCTGCGCTGCTCAGCCGCTACGGGCTACGCCCTTCGCGCCCGAGCAGCGCCACATCGAGAGCGCCAGGTGGGTCAGATTTACTTCGGCGATCAAGCGCAAAGTGGGTCAGTTTTAAGTCGGCGTTGACA
>DAIMIM010000532.1:0-2212 GCA_036722755.1 Caldimonas sp.
CCAAGGGAATTCGAAACCTGACCTGTGGGTTACACGCCCAACCCGTGCGCCCCAATGAGCACTGCTTCGTCGCAGGTCGCAGCCCCTATCCTGCGTCAGACATCACCGAGCAAGGTCAGCGGTTCGCTGGCCATCTTTCGACGCTTGCGCGCCACAAGGCACGCGAATGGCACACATGCATCTGCGCTGCGTTCGCTCTTCAGCAGTCGGGATGATGCGTGCCCCTCAGCGGCGGCCACCGCGCGTGCGGCATTCTGGAGATGCCTTACTGAGGTCAGCGGGCAATCGCGCGCGGCAGCAACGGCCGCGGTCAGAATGGCGGCCGCATGATGAACGGCAGCGGGCCGAACGGGACCGGGCGGAGCATCGTCAGACACCACCAGTAGCGGCACGAATCGCGGCACCAACGGCATGATGAACAATGGTGGGTCCAACTCGACCGGCTACTGAGGAACCGATACCGGAGTCGGGCACTGGCAACCCAGGCGGACGCAGGGCGGCTCGCGTCGTAGCCGCTTGTGCGTCAAGACCTGGTACGCCGCCGAATCCCGCCGCTTGCACATCGAGCCGGACCGCACAGGGAAGCTCGCGTGCGCCCGCGTTACGCCTGCGCACGCATGATGAGGCGCTCCAGATACCGCGACTTCATCTGCTTGCTCGCCATCGCCTGCTTGATAGGCGGCATCTTCAGGATCGCGCCGAGCACGCTCGCCATCGCGCGGTGATTCCAGAGCACGCGGTTATCGAACAGGAGGTCCTCCAGACCTCCGCGCTCGATCGCCATCACCACGGTGCGGTGCACCGAGTTCACGGGCGTGATGACTCGCTCGGCGCGCGATTTCAGGCCGAGGCTCTTCTGTGCGCACGTCCGCACGCATACCCCGCATCCCAGACAGAGCTCTTCGTCGACGCGCACCTTGCGCGCGTTGGGCCGATGCGGATCGTTCGCCGAGACGAACGCCATCGCCTCCACCGGACAGGCGTTCACGCACTTCCCGCAGCCGGTACAGAGCGCCTCGTCGACGGTTGGCAGGAAGTTGGAGGTGTGCACGGGGTGCAGCATCCCGAACTTGCGTGCCGCGATCATCGCCTCGCAGCAGCACCCGCAGCAGTTGCAGATGAAGTTGATGCCCTCGCGCGCGTTCTCGCCGAACTGCACGAGATTGTGCTCGTAGGCTTCCTGGAGCAGGTCGAGACCCTCGGCGACCTCGATCTCGCGGGCATAGCCGTGCCTGATCAGCGAGTCCGCCGACGTGTTGAACGTCATGCAAATCTCCATCGGAGCGTCGCAGTTCTTGCCCACGTGAAGCATCTTGTGTCGGCAGTAGCACGAACCGACCCCGCGATGTGTGGCCGTCTTGATGACCTCGCTCGCGCGCTCGTAGTCGAGTACGTGCACAGCGTTGTCGCTCGAGAGTATGGGCTCGTGGACGAACGTGCGCCCGAGCTGGGTCTCTCCATCGGTGAACAGCGCGCGGATGAACTCCTCCTCGACGTTCATGTACTGGTAGAACAGTTCGCCGAGGACTTTCTGGTCGACATCGCCACGCAGCCGCATCATCGAGAACTCGAAGAAGCCGGCCATCGGCGGTGGCAGGATGTACGTGGTCTCGCCGTCGTGCTCGACGTCGATGAGGATGGCTCGGCCTGCGAGTTCGTCGAGGATGTTGCGAGTCTCGACAAGGTCGAGCTTGAGAATCTTGCTCGCTTTGGCGGCAGTGAAGGGTTTGATCGGCAGCTGTGAGACGACAGCCGCCTCACGCTCGCTGAACAGCATTGCGAGGATCTTGTAGAGCGTGTCCGACGGCGGCGCGCCCTGGGGGAAGCGGTTCAGACGGTCTACGAGGTCGACGTAGCCGGACTTCAGCGCGAGGTGAGACACGGGCGTCCTCCATGAATCGGCCGGTTGGGGCTGCGGGAAGAGCGTACCCGTGCGGGCGGCGGCACGCCAAGGCCGGCGTGCGCAATCTCGACTGCCGGGCGAATACGGACCGGCGGACTCCGACTCGGAATCCGAAAGGCGTACGAGGCGACTGAGGCAATGTCACAATTGAACGATGGCCTTCTTCCGGCACCCCGATACCCCGATATCACGGCACGCGTTTTTAGTGCCGAGCGTCGGGGGTATACACCGCTCAACCTGACGATTGCGCCGCGGTGCTGTTCGGCATTGGGGCGCACAATTACGGGAGGTGCAGGGATGGCGGAAGTC
>DAIMIM010000533.1:0-2211 GCA_036722755.1 Caldimonas sp.
TCGCGATCGCCTGGGTGGCGAAGAACCCGCGCGTCTCGACCGTCATCACCGGCGCGTCGAGCCTGGCACAGCTGCAGTCCAACCTCGGTGCGGTCGCACTGCTTCCCAAGCTCGCACCCGAGGTGATGGCACGCATCGAGGCGCTGACGGGACCCCTGGCGGAATGAGCTTCAGAACGGCGCGGCGTTGAGCGCGGCGAGCTGCTCGGGCGTGCCGACGTTGTCCCAGCGGCCGCGGTAGATCTCGGCGGCGATGCGCCGCTCGCGCATGCCGGCGTAGAGCAACGGCGCCAGCGGCGCCTTCGTTCCGGGAGCGATGGCGGCGAACATCTCCGCGCGCAGCAGCGCGATGTTGGCGTAGGTCCAGCGCTGGCCGTCGGGGCCGGTCGCGTCGGCCAGGCCGAGTCCGTCGGCGCCGAGGCCGAAGTCGCCGCCGGGATGAAAGCGCGGATTCGGCACCAGCCAGAGCCGCCCGAGCTTGTCGCTCGCGACGAATTCGTCGGCGACCCTCGCGCTGTAGCGAAAGTCGGGAGCGTAAACGTCGGCCGAGACGACCCAGAACGCGGCGCCGAGGAGAGGCAACGCCTTGGCGATTCCGCCCGCTGTCTCGAGCGCGCCGCCGTGGTCGCGCCCTTCCATCGAGTACGTGATGGCGACGCCGTAGCGCGAGCCGTCGCCGAGCGTCGCGACGATCGCGTCCTCGAGCCACGCCGTGTTGACGACGACCTCGCGCACGCCGCCGCGCGCCAGCGCTTCGAGGTGCCAGGCGATGAGCGGCTTGCCGTGGACGGCGAGCAGCGGCTTGGGCGTCGCGTCGGAAAGTGGCCGCATGCGTTCGCCGCGGCCGGCGGCAAGGATGATCGCCTTCATCCGCGCCGTTGCGCGTGACGCTCGACGCGCGCCGGCGCGAACGAAGCGACCAGTGTCTCGAGCAACGCTTCGGCGCGGGCCGAGTTGTCGGCGCCGAGGTTGCAGACGTAGACGTCGAGCGTCGCCGCCTCGAGCTCGGGCCAGGTGTGGACCGCGAGGTGCGATTCCGCAAGCAGCACGACGCCGGTGATGCCGCTCGGCGCTCCGGCGTGCTGCGGCGCCGGCACGAAGCGGTGAAAGAGCTCGCCGACGGCGCTGAGGCCGGCGCCCGCAACAGCTGCCAGGCAGGTCTCTCGCAACGCCGAGGTGTCGGTCATCGCCGGCCGCGCCGCGCTGCAGCCGCGCAGGTCGGCAGTGAGATGAAGGCCCTGCATCGGCCGATTATCCGGCCCGGCCCCGTCGCGGCACGCCCCGTAAAATGGCCAGCTCTTCTGCGCACGGAACCTTCAGCATGGCCGCGACCGAGATCCAAGAACGCAAGGCCGTGGCAACGAAGGCGACTCGGGGCGATCGGACCGCGTTGATGGCCAATGCCGTCCGCGCCCTGGCGATGGACGCGGTGCAGCAGGCCAACTCCGGCCACCCCGGCGCGCCGATGGGCATGGCCGAGATGGCCGTCGCCCTGTGGAGCCGGCATCTGCGCCACAACCCGGCCAACCCGCACTGGCCGGGGCGGGACCGCTTCGTCCTCTCCAACGGCCACGGCTCGATGCTGCAGTACGCGCTGCTGCACCTGACGGGCTACGACCTCTCGCTCGCCGAGCTGCGCAACTTTCGCCAGCTGCACAGCAAGACGCCGGGCCACCCCGAGGTCGATGTGACGCCGGGCATCGAGACGACGACCGGCCCGCTCGGCCAGGGCCTGACCAACGCCGTCGGCATGGCGCTCGCCGAGAAGCTGCTCGCTGCCGAGTTCAATCGCGACGGCCACACGGTCGTCGACCACCGCACCTACGTCTTCTTCGGCGACGGCTGCCTCATGGAAGGCATCAGCCACGAGGCCTGCGCGCTGGCCGGCGCATGGAAGCTCGACAAGCTGGTCGCCCTCTACGACGACAACGGCATCTCGATCGACGGCGCCGTCGCGCCCTGGTTCATCGACGACACGCCCAGGCGCTTCGAGGCCTACGGCTGGAACGTGATCGCCGGCGTCGACGGGCACGACGTCGATGCCGTCGATGCGGCGATCGCGAAGGCGCGGCAGTCGACGAGCAGGCCGACGATCATCTGCTGCAAGACGACCATCGGCAAGGGCGCGCCGAATCGCGGCGGCACGGCCAAGGCGCACGGCGAGGCGCTCGGCGCCGACGAGGTCCGCCTGACGCGCGAGGCGATCGGCTGG
>DAIMIM010000534.1:0-2209 GCA_036722755.1 Caldimonas sp.
ACGCCGGGCGCATCGCCGGCCTCGACGTCAAGCGCATCATCAACGAGCCGACCGCGGCCGCGCTGGCATTCGGCCTCGACAAGACCGAAAAGGGCGACCGCAAGATCGCCGTCTACGACCTGGGCGGCGGCACCTTCGACGTCTCGATCATCGAGATCGCCGACGTCGACGGCGAGAAGCAGTTCGAGGTGCTCTCCACGAACGGCGACACGTTCCTGGGTGGCGAAGATTTCGACCAGCGCATCATCGACTACATCATCGCCGAGTTCAAGAAGGACAACGCGGTCGACCTGTCGAAGGACGTGCTCGCCCTGCAGCGCCTGAAGGAAGCGGCCGAGAAGGCGAAGATCGAGCTGTCGAGCAACTCGCAGACCGACATCAACCTCCCCTACGTGACGGCCGATGCCTCCGGCCCGAAGCACCTCAACATCAAGCTGACGCGCGCCAAGCTCGAAGCCCTGGTCGAGGAATTGATCGAGCGCACGATCGCGCCTTGCCGCACCGCCATCAAGGATGCCGGCGTGAGCACGAGCCAGATCGACGACGTGATCCTCGTCGGCGGCATGACACGCATGCCCAAGGTGCAGGAAAAGGTGAAGGAATTCTTCGGCAAGGAGCCGCGCAAGGACGTCAACCCGGATGAAGCCGTGGCCGTCGGTGCCGCCATCCAGGGCCAGGTGCTGGTCGGCGACCGCAAGGACGTGCTGCTGCTCGACGTCACACCGCTCAGCCTGGGCATCGAGACCCTCGGCGGCGTGATGACCAAGATGATCCAGAAGAACACGACCATTCCGACCAAGTTCGCGCAGACCTTCTCGACCGCCGACGACAACCAGCCGGCGGTGACGATCAAGGTCTACCAGGGCGAGCGCGAGATGGCCACCGGCAACAAGAGCCTGGGCGAATTCAACCTCGAGGGCATCGCGCCGGCGGCGCGCGGCATGCCGCAGATCGAGGTCACCTTCGACATCGACGCCAACGGCATCCTGCACGTCGGCGCCAAGGACAAGGCGACCGGCAAGGAAAACAAGATCACCATCAAGGCGAACTCGGGGCTCTCCGAGGCCGAGATCCAGCAGATGGTGAAGGACGCCGAGCTGAACGCGGCCGACGACAGGAAGAAGCTCGAGGTCATCCAGGCGCGCAATGCCGCCGACGCGATGATTCACAGCGTCAGGAAGAACATGGCCGAGCACGGCGACAAGCTCGATCCGGCCGACAAGGAAAAGGTCGAGTCGGCGCTGAAGGAAGCCGAGGAGTCGCTCAAGTCGGAAGACAAGGCGGCGATCGAGGCGAAGACAGAAGCGCTGATGACGGCGAGCCAGAAGCTCGGCGAGAAGGTCTATGCCGATGCGGCCGCGGCCCAGGCGCCCGCCGGCCCGTCCGGCGGCGAGGCACCTGGCGCCGGCGCGCAGGCGGAGGCGCACTCGGCCAAAGCCGACGACGACAATGTCGTCGACGCCGAGTTCAAGGAAGTCAAGAAGGGCTGAAGCCCTCGGTCCGGCCAGGCCGGCACGGCTCGCGACACGGCGTCGCGGGCCGGGTCGGCTTCGGTCATTTTCGGGAGCATGCCGCGGCGTGCGGTTGGGAGCGTAGAGAGATGGCAGCATGAGCAAGCGCGACTACTACGAGGTGCTCGGCCTCGTCAAGAACGCCTCCGAGGAAGAGATCAAGAAGGCCTATCGCAAGCTGGCGATGAAGCACCACCCTGACCGCAATCAGGGCGAGTCGTCGAAGAAATCGGAAGAGCACTTCAAGGAGGCCAAGGAAGCCTACGAAATGCTCTCGGATTCGCAAAAGCGCGCTGCCTACGACCAGTACGGACATGCCGGTGTCGATCCGAACATGGGCCGCGCCGGTGCGGAGGGCTTCGGCGGATTTGCCGAGGCGTTCGGCGACATCTTCGGCGACATCTTCGGCGGCAATGGCCGGCCGCGCGGAGCGGGCGGGCAGCAGGTCTATCGCGGCAGCGATCTCAGCTACGCCATGGAAATCACGCTCGAGGAGGCGGCGCACGGCAAGGAAACGCAGATCCGCATCCCTTCCTACGACACCTGCGAGACCTGCAAGGGCAGCGGCGCGAAGCCGGGCACCAGCCCGATCTCGTGCACGACCTGCCATGGTTCCGGCGCAGTGCAGATGCGGCAGGGCTTTTTCAGCATCCAGCAGACCTGCCCGACCTGCCACGGCACGGGCAAGATCATTCCCG
>DAIMIM010000535.1:0-2203 GCA_036722755.1 Caldimonas sp.
TGTGCGGAACGCGCTGCGTCGGATGGCCGTTGAGAAAGGTCTGCTCGATGCCCGACAGGCCGTCGATGAGCTTTTTCTGGAGCATGCGGATCCGCTCCGACTCGGTGCCCATCTCCGCGCGCGCCAGACGAAACGCCTCGCCCATGCCGACGATCTGGTGGGTCGGCAACGTGCCGGAGCGCATGCCGCGCTCGTGGCCGCCACCGTGCATCTGCGCCTCGATGCGAACCCGGGGCTTGCGCCTCACGTAGAGCGCGCCGATGCCCTTCGGCCCGTACGTCTTGTGCGACGCCAGGCTCATCAGGTCGACCGGCAGGGTGGCCAGATCGATGACGACCTTGCCCGTCGCCTGCGCGGCGTCGACGTGGAAGATGATGCTGCGCTCGCGGCAGATCGCGCCGATCGCCGCGATGTCCTGGATGACGCCGATCTCGTTGTTGACGAACATCACCGAAACGAGAATCGTGTCGGGACGAAGCGCCGCCTTCAGCTTGTCGAGATCGAGCAGGCCGTCTTCCTCGACGTCGAGGTAGGTCACGTCGAAGCCCTGCCGCTCGAGCTCGCGCATCGTGTCGAGCACAGCCTTGTGCTCGGTCTTGACCGTGACGAGGTGCTTGCCGCGCGTCTTGTAGAACTGCGCCGCGCCCTTGATCGCCAGGTTGTCGGACTCGGTGGCGCCCGAGGTCCAGATGATCTCGCGCGGATCGGCACCGACCAGTGCTGCAACTTGTTCCCGAGCCTTCTCGACAGCCGCTTCCGCTTCCCAACCCCAGGCATGGCTGCGCGACGCGGGATTTCCGAAGTGCTCGCGCAACCACGGAATCATGACGTCGACGACGCGCTGATCCACCGGCGTCGTCGCGCCGTAGTCCATGTAGATCGGGAAATGCGGGGTCATGTCCATGACGACGGCGGCTACTTCGAGAATGCCGCTCCCAGAGCGAATACCGAGTTCGGCGCCGTGATCTTGATCGGCTTGACGACCGGCTGCGTCGAGATGGCGCGCTTGATCGGGTGCTCCTCGATCGAGACGCCCTTGGCGATCTGCTCGTCGACCAGCTTCTTCAGCGACACCGAGTCGAGGAATTCGATCATCTTGGAGTTGAGGCTGGCCCAGAGGTCGTGCGTCATGCAGCGGCCGGCATCGTCGCCCATGCAGTTTTCCTTGCCGGCGCAGCCGGTCGCGTCGATCGGCTCATCGACGGCGACGATGATGTCGGCCACCGTGATCTCCTCGGACTTGCGGCCGAGCGAATAGCCGCCGCCAGGGCCGCGCGTGCTCTCGACCAGCTGATGGCGACGCAACTTGCCGAACAGTTGCTCGAGATAGGACAGCGAGATCTGCTGCCGGCCGCTGATCGCCGCCAGGGCAACCGGGCCCGAATGCTCGCGCAAGGCGAGGTCGATCATCGCCGTCACGGCAAAACGGCCTTTGGTAGTCAGACGCATGTAATCACTCCTCGGGTTTCGGGATCGAATCGCCGCTTCCGGCAACCCATGGCTTGGCAAAAACCAAGCCGCGGACTTGCCTATTTCCTATCCCGACCGATTTAGTCGAGTATAGGGGAAGCCGACTGATTTGGTCGAGATTGGGGGAATTGGTTCCGCTTCAAGGGCGCGGCGCCGTCATCGGCGCGATGCTGTCGACGCCCGGTGCCCCGAAGGCCTGCTCGCGCAAGGCCGCGAGCTGGTCGCGCAGCCGCGCCGCCTTCTCGAACTCGAGGTTCTTGGCGTGCTCGAGCATCTGCCGCTCCAGCAACTTGATCCGCCGACCCAGGTCTTTTTCGCTCAGGGCCTCCGTCGCGGCGGCCTCCCGGACGGCCTTGACCTCGTCCTTGCCGGACTTGTCGTTGTAGATCCCGTCGATCATCTCCTTGACGCGCTTGACGACGCTGCGAGGCGTGATCCCTTCAGCCAGGTTGTGCGCGATCTGCCGGGCACGACGGCGCTCAGTCTCGCCGATCGCCTGCTTCATCGATTCGGTCATCTGATCCGCATACAGGATCGCCTTGCCGTTCAGGTTGCGCGCCGCCCGGCCGATCGTCTGGATCAGGCTGCGCCCGGAGCGCAGGAACCCTTCCTTGTCGGCATCGAGGATGGCGACGAGCGAGACCTCGGGAATGTCGAGCCCTTCGCGCAGCAGGTTGATGCCGACCAGCACGTCGAAGGCGCCCAGGCGCAGGTCGCGCAGGATCTCGACCCG
>DAIMIM010000536.1:0-2194 GCA_036722755.1 Caldimonas sp.
CGCCGGGATTGCAGAACGCGTCGAAGCTGCCGGCGCCGATCTTCACGCCGGCGACAAAGGCCGAGGCCGGCCACCACGACGAGAACATCGACTTCGACAAGGCCAGCGACATGATCGGCCCGGAGCTCGCCGCGCGGGTGCGCGACACGGCGATCCGGCTCTACAGCGAGGCCGCGGCGATCGCCCTGAAAAAGGGAATCATCATTGCCGACACCAAGTTCGAGTTCGGGCTCGACGAGGCCGGCACGCTGACCTTGATGGACGAAGTGCTGACGCCGGACTCGTCGCGCTTCTGGCCGGTGAGCGGCTACGTCGAGGGCACGAGCCCGCCGAGCTTCGACAAGCAGTTCGTGCGCGACTGGCTCGAGAGCGTGCGCATCGACGGCGCGCCGTGGGGCAAGACCGCGCCGGCACCGGCGCTGCCGGCCGAGGTCGTCGCGAAGACGGCGAGCACGTACCGGGCGGTGTCGAAGATCCTGATGAGTTAGGGCTGCAGAGACGCGAGATTCGTTTGACCTTGGCACCTCTTCATCCGATAGTCGATCAACAACCGGGGAAATGCATGAACGTTCGTTTCAGAAGCTTGTCGTTGCTTGCTGCCCTACTCGTGCTTCCCGTCGCGAATGCGGCCGAGGTGCCCAGCCGGAAGCCCGGCCTTTGGCAGACGACGATCCAGGTGAAAGGAACCACCCTCATCTCGCAGACCTGCGTCGATGCGACTTCCGATGCCGCCGCGCACGCCAAGACGGATGCGTACATGAAGGCGAACTGCTCGAGACTTGATACCCGTCAGGAGGGCGGCAAGTGGGTCAGCGACTCGACTTGCACGTTTGCCGGAACGACGGTGACCGGTCATACCGTCACCACCATGGACGGCGATGCGGCGATCCATACGGCCGGGACGACGAACGCGGATTCAATCTGGCTCGGGCCCTGCAAGCCAGGTCAAAAGCCCGGAGTTCCGATGGTCATGCCGGGCTCGACGAAGAATTGACGACGCTTCGCTGGCGGCAACGCAAGCAAGCCCTGCTTTGATTCACAGGGTGGCGCTGGAGGCTGCTTTGCGAAGACAAGCCCGTGCCGGCCAGTTTTTGTCAGTTCTGGACTGGTATGGCCCTTGCCTGCTGGAGCTGTCACATGACTTCCGACAGCACCATGGGCACGACACACCATCGTTGGCGGACGATCATTTGGCGAGCCGCTTTGTCGATGATCACCACGGTGGCCGTCAACGCTGTCCACGCAGAATCTGGCCAGCCGCCGGCGGTCACGGACTGTGACAACTCGTTGCCAGATCGAGCTGTGTCCAACTGCAAGGGTGACGACGACCTGGGCGATCGCCCGAAACAACTCGAGACAATGAACCAGCAGCTTCGCATGGAAAGGCGAAGAAAGGACAGCCTGCTGCACCTGTATCCCGACGAGGCAACGCACAACGCGGCCCGCCTTCATGCCCTCGAGGAGAAGGAAAGGCCGATTCGAGTAGCCGAAGACCGGATCGAGGACCTGACGCGAGAACGCAGGCGCCTCGGCGAAGCCACAGGGTTCTATGCGGGCAAGCGTCTGCCTTCAGATCTCAAGATTCACTCGCAGCACATCGACGTTGCCTTGCAGGAGGCGACGGCCACGCTCAGGAACTGTCGCGACGAGCGGGTGCTTGTCAGCAAGAACTACGATGACGAGCTCATCGTCCTGCGCAAGCTCTGGGCTGCTCAACGAAAGATTTGAGCGTCGTCGCCCGAAGCACAGGGATCTCCTCGTGTTTTGTCCAGCCGGTGACTCGTGATCGCCAGGCCGGCGGGCCGCCATCGTGGGCGGTGCTGCGGCGCATGCTATGCCTCGGCCGCCGACGGGGACAAGACCTGTTGCACACGGTTAAACCCTGCGCCGGGCGGGCGCGCGGATTGCCCGGCGACTGCGTCGCCGGTAGCCCAGAGCGACCGCTGACAATCACGCCAATGGCGAATGCCTTTGTCGCCAGCACGAAGTGACTTCTCGAGAGCGCAAATTGCCGACCGCATGACACGCGCGTATCGCAGTGCCTCGCGCGTGAATGTCACGTTGGCGCAGGGATCGGATCACGTGCTTCCGGTCCCATCGATTCGCTCGTGAGGCCTTCTCGGCTTCGTCAGCATGCGACCCATAGCTATCGGTCACGGCCAAGAGTTGAGCGACTGCTTTGCAGCGGTTGCTG
>DAIMIM010000537.1:0-2194 GCA_036722755.1 Caldimonas sp.
AAGGCTATCTGCTGACCGGCCGGCATGGCCTGTTCAACAGCTACGAGGCCTTCATCCGCATCGTCGACTCGATGTTCAGCCAGCATGCCAAGTGGCTCAAGGTGACGCTGGAGCTGCCCTGGCGGCGGAAGATCGCCTCGCTCAACTACCTGCTCGCCTCGCACGTCTGGCAGCAGGACCACAACGGCTTCACGCACCAGGACCCGGGTTTCCTGGATCACGTGATCAACAAGAAGGCCGACATCGTTCGCGTCTACCTGCCGCCCGACGCCAACTGCCTGCTCTCGGTGTTCGACCACTGTCTGCGCAGCCGCCACTACGTCAACGTCGTCGTCGCCGGCAAGCACGCGCTGCCGCAGTGGCTGACGATGGACCAGGCGGTCGTGCACTGCACCGAAGGGATCGGCATCTGGCAATGGGCCAGCAACGACCAGGGCAGCGAGCCCGATGTGGTGATGGCCTGCTGCGGCGACACGCCCACGCTCGAAATCCTGGCTGCGGTGTCCATGCTGCGCGAGCATCTTCCCGAGCTGAAGATCCGTGTCGTCAACGTCGTCGACCTGATGCGGCTGCAACCCAGCAGCGAGCATCCGCACGGTCTCGATGACAAGGACTACGACTCGCTCTTCACGACCGACAAACACATCGTCTTCGGCTTCCACGGCTACCCGTGGCTGGTGCACCGGCTGACCTATCGCCGCGCCAACCGCAACCTGCACGTGCGCGGCTACAAGGAAGAAGGAACGATCACCACGCCGTTCGACATGCGGGTGCAGAACGACCTCGACCGCTTTCATCTGGTGCAGGACGTGATCGACCGGTTGCCCGACCTGGGCAGCAAGGGTGCCTACCTGAAGCAGCTGACGCAGGACAAGCTGATCGAGCACAAGCACTACATCGACCGGCACGGCCAGGACATGCCGGAGATCCGGAACTGGAAGTGGGGCGCGCCTGGAAATTCGAAGGCAGCCGATCAACGCGCTGCAGGAGACAGAACATGAATCCGATCACCTCGTTCCTGGTCTTCGTCTGCATTCTTGCCGGCGTCGGCACGGGCTATTTCGTGAATCCGTTTCTGGGATTCGTCTTCTTCGCCGCGGGCGCCGTCATCGCCGCCTCGCTGAAGATGGCCAACGTCTGGCAGAAGTTCGTCGTTCTGCGCATGGGCAAGCTGCAAGGCGTCAAGGGTGCCGGGTTGTTCGCCATCATCCCGGTCATCGACAGCATCGTCGCGGTGATCGACTGCCGCATCCAGACGACGGCCTTCAACGCCGAGCAGGCGCTGACCCGCGACACGGTTCCCGTCAACGTCGACGCGATCATCTTCTGGCACGTGGAAGATGCCGAGAAGGCGGCCCTGGCGATCACCAACTACCGCGAAGCCATCGACCGCGTGGCGCAGACCTCGCTGCGCGAGATGATCGGCTCGTCGATGCTGACGGCGCTGTTGTCCGATCGCAAGGACGCCGACGAGCAGTTGAAGACGGAGATCGGCGCCAAGACCGCGCCCTGGGGCATCTCGGTCAGCTCGGTGGAGATCCGCGACGTCGCCATTCCCGAGGCGCTGCAGAACGCGATGTCACGCCAGGCCCAGGCCGAGCGCGAGAAGCAGGCGCGCGTCATTCTCGGATCGGCCGAGGCGGCGATCGCCGGCAAGTTCGTCGAGGCGGCCGACATCTACGCCGGCCATCCAGGGGCCTTGCAGCTTCGCGCCATGAACATCATCTACGAGACGACCAAGGAGCGAGGCGCGACGATCCTGATGCCGAGCTCGATGGTCGACAGCCTCAACCCTTCCGCCGCCACGTTGGCGTTCGCACTGGCGGGCCAGGTCGTACCGGCTCCGGAGCTCGTCGAGGCGCCCGAACCGGTCATGCAACGAAGCGCTCCGGGCCCTGCCTGATTCCAGTGGTGAGCGAAAAGATCCGAATGAAACTCGATTCCGACGACTTCCGTGTACCGCCCGGGAAAACCGTCGATCTCGGCAAATGGCCGACGTACGTCAAGCCCCTGTACCAGTCGAAGAAGCAATACAAACACCTTCTCGCCAAGCACGTCGAGCAGCTGAGCTCCCTGCAGCAGCTGCACTACGCGTCCAACCGCTACGCGCTGCTGCTGATCTTCCAGGCGATGGACGCTGCGGGAAAGGACGGCGCGATCCGGCACGTGATGTCCGGCGTCAACCCGCAAGGCT
>DAIMIM010000538.1:0-2186 GCA_036722755.1 Caldimonas sp.
GGAGCCGATGCAGGACGCGGATCAGCCGTTCGACGTCGGCCATGTGCAGGCCCACCGTCGGCTCGTCGAGCACGTAGAGCGTGTGCGGCGCCTTGTTGCCGCGCCGGGTAACGTCATCCCTCACCTTGCTCAGCTCGGTGACGAGCTTGATGCGCTGCGCCTCGCCGCCCGAGAGCGTGGGCGACGGCTGGCCGAGCGTCAGGTAGCCGAGGCCGACGTCCTTCAGCAGGCGCAGCGGGTGCGAGATGTTCGGCATCGAGGCGAAGAAGTCGACCGCCTCGTCGACCTCCATCTTCAGCACCTCGCCGATGCTCTTGCCGCGCCAGCTCACGGCCAGCGTCTCGGCGTTGAAGCGCTCGCCGTGGCAGACGTCGCACGGCACCTTCACGTCGGGCAAAAAGCTCATCTCGATGGTGCGCAGGCCCTGCCCTTCGCAGCCCGGGCAGCGGCCTTCGCCGGTGTTGAAGCTGAAGCGGTTCGGCAGGTAGCCGCGCGCCTTCGCCTCGAGCGTGTCGGCGAACAGCTTTCTGATCGTGTCCCAGAAGCCGATGTAGGTGGCCGGGCAGGAGCGCGGCGTCTTGCCGATCGGCGTCTGGTCGACCTCGAGGACGCGGTCGATGAAGCCCCAGCCGTCGATCTTTTCGCAGCCCTGCCAATTGGGCCGCGCGCCGCGGGTGTTGATGAACAGCAGGTTCGAGAGCAGCACGTCGCGCGCCAGCGTCGACTTGCCCGAGCCGCTCACGCCGGTGATGGCGACCAGGCGCTTGAGCGGCAGGTCGACAGTGACGCCCTGCAGGTTGTGCAGCGTCGCCGAACAGATCGTCAGCAGCGGGTTGCTCTCGCTTTCCTTGCGCACCGTCGCCGCCGTCACCGGCGCGATGGCGCGGCGCGCCTGCAGCGGATGCACGAGCGGATGCGCGAGGAAGCGCCCGGTCACCGAATCGGCCTGCGACGCGATCTCGGTGACGCTGCCTTCGGCGACGAGACGGCCGCCGCGCTTGCCGGCGCCGGGGCCGATGTCGATGATGTGGTCGGCGGCGCGGATCGTCTCCTCGTCGTGCTCGACCACGACCAGCGTGTTGCCCTTGTCGGCGAGGTTCTGAAGGGCGTCGAGCAGGATGCGGTTGTCGCGCGGATGCAGGCCGATGGTCGGCTCGTCGAGCACGTAGCAGACGCCCTGCAGGTTCGAGCCGAGCTGCGCCGCGAGGCGGATGCGCTGGGCCTCGCCGCCCGACAAGGTCGGCGCGGCGCGGTCGAGCGTCAGGTAGCCGAGCCCCACCTCTTCGAGGAATTCGAGCCGGCTCTGGATCTCGGTGACGACGTCGCGCGCGATCTCGGCGTCGCGGCCGGCCAACGTCAGGGCTTCGACCCAGTGCCGGGCATCGGTGACCGACCACTGCGCGATCCAGGCGATCGACTTGTGGTCGAAGGTGACGGCACGCGAGATCGGATTCAGCCGCGTGCCGGCGCAATCGGGACAGGCCTCGTCGACGATGCCAACGACTTCGGCTTCCTCGGCCGGAAAGCTCTGCTCGCGGCCGCGGTCGTCGTCGTCGCGGACCGAGTCGTCATAGGCCTTCCTCTGCTCGCGCGTGAGCTTGAGCCCGGTGCCGACGCAGGTCGTGCACCAGCCGTGCTTGGAGTTGTAGCTGAACATGCGCGGGTCGAGCTCGGGGTAGCTCGTGCCGCAGGTCGGGCAGGCGCGCCGTGTCGAGAACACCTTGACGGCACCGAGCTTTCGCGTCGGCGTGCCGGCCAGCATGGCGCCGCGCAGGCCGGTGAGCGGCGCCAGCAGGTGCAGCACGCCCTTGCCGATGTCGAGCGCCTTGTCGAGCAGCTCGCGCAACGCCGCTTCGTTGCGTCGGTCGACGACGATGTCGCCCACCGGCAGCTCGAGCGTGTGCTCCTTGAAGCGGTCGAGGCGCGGCCACGGATCGACCTTCATGAACTCGCCGTCGACGCGCAGGTGGGTGTGGCCGCGCGTCTTCGCCCACTTGGCGAGATCGGTGTAGACGCCCTTGCGGGCGACGACCAGCGGCGCCATCACGCCGACGTGCTCGCCGGCGTGGTCGCGCACGATCTGGGCCGCGACCTGTTCGACGCTCTGCGGCCGCACCGCCGTGCCGTCATTGACGCAGTGCTGCAGGCCGAGCTTGACGTAGAGCAGGCGCAGGAAATGCCAGACC
>DAIMIM010000539.1:0-2182 GCA_036722755.1 Caldimonas sp.
TCATCTGCACGCCGACGATGCGAATCTCGGGGCGCACCGCCTTGACGTAGGCGGCAATTCCCGAGATCAGGCCGCCGCCGCCGACGGCGACGAAGATCGCGTCGATGCGCCCCGGATGCTGGCGCAGGATTTCCATGGCGATCGTGCCCTGACCGGCGATCACGTCGGGATCGTCGAAGGGATGTACGAAAGTGAGGCCGCGCGATGCTTCCAGCTGCAGTGCACGCTCGTGCGCATCCGAATAGCTGTCGCCGTACAGCACGACTTCGCCGCCCAGCGCGCGCACGGCGTCGACCTTCAGCGACGGCGTGGTTGTCGGCATGACGACGACCGCCTTGCAGCCGAGCTTGCGCGCCGACAGCGCGACTCCCTGCGCATGGTTGCCGGCCGACGCGCAGATCACGCCGCGCGAACGCGCCTCGATCGGCAGCCGGGCCATCTTGTTGTAGGCGCCGCGAAGCTTGAAGCTGAAGACGGGCTGCGTGTCCTCGCGCTTGAAGAGGACGCTGTTAAGCAGACGTGCCGAGAGTCGAGGCGCGACGTCGAGCGCGGACTCGATGGCGACGTCGTAGACGCTCGCGGTGAGGATCTTCTGCAGGTAGCCGCCGAGGGCAGGCGCACGCAGGAGCGGCGGTCGCGGAGCGGACTTGCGGTGCGAGGTCGCCATTGCCTTATGGAGAAAAAAGCCCAAGGCATCGCTGCCCTGGGCTGAATCCACCAATGGAGGAGGTGGAGGAGACAATCGGCTCGAGACGAATCCAGCGCTTGAAGCGGCCCAACGCCATCGATTGAAATCGAGTGTATGGCCTTTTTTGCTGCGGTGCAATATCGCACGTCGGGTTCGGGAAACGGGATGCGCAATGGAATGCACGATCGACTGGATGCCTGCGAGCGGCATGGCGTTTTCCGCGGAGACCGGCAGCGGCCATCTCCTGACCATGGACGGCGCCGCGGATGGCGGCGGACGCAATCTCGCGCCACGTCCGATGGAGACCGTGCTCGCAGGAACGGGAGCCTGCACGGCCTACGACGTCGTGCTGATCCTGAAGCGCGGGCGCCACGACATTCGTGCCTGCCGGGTCGAGGTGAGCTCCGAGCGTGCCGAGCACGACCCCAAGGTGTTCACCAAGATACGCTTGCATTTCGTCGTCACGGGTGTCGCCATTCCCGCAGATGCGGTCGGGCGCGCGATCGCGCTGTCGCACGACAAGTACTGTTCCGCAACCATCATGCTGGGCAAGATGGCCGACATCACGACGAGCTTCGAGCTGCGGGAGGCCGCCGCGCCGGACGATCAGAGGAAGTGAGCTGTCGTCGTCATCGCGCGCGCCGCGATGCGCATGGCGAGCCGGATCGGCCACGGCGGTCGCACGCCGCCGGCTCGTTCGGCGGCAAGCGCGTGGCCCGCTTCATCGTCCCTCATCTGACGCACGATCGCGCGTGAGGCCAGGTCCTCGGCCGGCAGCCGTTCGAGATGCTTGTCGAGGTGGCGCTCGACCTGGCGCTCCGTTTCAACCACGAAGCCCAAACCCGCCGCATCGCCTGAGCGGCCAGCCACCAGGCCGAGTCCGAATGCGCCCGCGTACCAGAGGGGATTGAGCAGGCTCGGCCGGGCCCCGAGCTCGTTCAATCGTTCGGCCGTCCATGCCAGGTGGTCGGTCTCTTCCGCGGCGGCCCGCTCGAGTTGCCCGCGCAGTTCGGGGTTCGGGGTGGTCAGCGCCTGAGCGTTGTAGAGAGCCTGGGCGCAGACCTCGCCGACATGGTTGACGCGCATGAGCGCGCCGGACAGGCGCCGGGCCTCGACGCTCAGAGGCGCCCCAGGACTTGCGGCGACAGGCTTCGGACGAGACGCTTTCGGGCTGCTCGTCAACGACCGCAGCGCCCTGTCGACGAGGCCCAGGGCCCGGTCGATAGAGGTGATCGACGGGTCGTGGCGCATGGGTCGGAGGATAGCTTCGTGACGCGGAACCATCCGGCGAAATCCTCGTTGTGCCAAGACAACATAAGACCTTTTTTTGCTGCGCGAGGCTTTGCAGGGCGGGGCCCCTCTGGTGCAATACGCACAACTTCCGCATAGGGGGTTGTGCCTGATCTTGCTCCAGCGCGAGTTTCGGTGATCGGGACCTCTTGTTCAACCTAGGAGATAGTCGCAATGAAAAAATCTCTGCTCGCTCTCGCGGTA
>DAIMIM010000540.1:0-2171 GCA_036722755.1 Caldimonas sp.
TAGATGTTCTCGGCCTTCAGGCAATTCGCCGAACGCACGGTGAGCTCGAGCTCGTCGACCGGGCGCAGCAGGATCGGATCGAACTGGGTCGAGCGCACCGGCTGCGGATCGAACATCTCGCCGATCTGGCCTTCGAGCTGCGCGAACACCGCCAGCTGCTCGACCAGGATCTTCGCCGACGAGCGGATCGCTTCTTCCGGCGTGATCGCGCCGTTCGTGGCGATCTCCATCACCAGCTTGTCGAGGTCGGTGCGCTGCTCGACGCGGGCGCTCTCGACCGTGTAGCTGACGCGCGAGACCGGCGAGAACGACGCATCGAGGACGATGCGGCCGATCGACTTGGTCGGCTCGTCGCCATAGCGGCGCAAGTTGCCCGGCACGTAGCTGCGGCCCTTTTCGACCTTGATCTGCATGTCGAGCTTGCCGCCCGAGGACAGGTGGGCGATCTCGTGCTCGGGGTTGATGATTTCGACGTCGTGCGGCGTCTGGATGTCGCCGGCCGTGACCGGGCCCTCGCCTTCCTTGCGGAGAACGAGCGTCACTTCATCGCGGTTGTGCAGGCGAAAGACCACGCCCTTCAGGTTCAGCATGATGTGGACGACGTCTTCCTGCACGCCGTCGATGGCCGAGTACTCGTGCAGCACACCCGCGATCGTCACTTCGGTCGGCGCGTAGCCGACCATCGACGACAGCAGGACGCGGCGCAGCGCGTTGCCCAGCGTGTGGCCGTAGCCGCGCTCGAACGGTTCGAGGGTGACCTTGGCGCGGTTGCCGCCGAGCGGCTCGACGTTGATGGCTTTGGGTTTCAGCAGATTCGTTTGCATTGAAGTCCTGTTCCTCTCAATACCCTCGGCTCGTTACACCGATAAGGCTGATGGACCGCGCCGGGCCTGGGATGACGCCGCTGCACGCCCGGCAAAAGGCAGCGGCCTGAAATCGGAAACGGGCACGAGGCTCGACGACTGGCGCCGAGCCGGACGTGCCGCGAAACGTCAACGTGAATACAGTTCGACGATGAGCGCTTCTTTGATGTCGGCGCCGAACTCGTCGCGGTCGGGTGCCTTCTTGAAGATGCCTTCGAGCTTGGCCGAGTCGACCTGGACCCACGCCGCCATGCCCTGGCCTTCGGCGAGCTTGACCGCATCGGTGATGCGCAACTGCTTCTTGGCCTTCTCGCGCACGCCGACCGCGTCGCCGGCCTTCACCGAGTACGACGCGATGTCGACGACCTCGGCGTTGACGGTGATGCCGCGGTGCGAGACCAGCTGGCGCGCTTCGGCGCGGGTCGAGCCGAAGCCCATGCGGTAGACGACGTTGTCGAGACGCGACTCGAGCAGCATCAGCAGGTTGGCGCCGGTGTTGCCCTTGCGGCGCTCGGCTTCCGCGAAATAGCGGCGGAACTGGCGCTCGAGCACGCCGTACATGCGCTTGACCTTCTGCTTCTCGCGAAGCTGCAGGCCGTAGTCGGACGTGCGGGTGCCGGAAGTGCGGCCGTGCTGGCCGGGCTTCGAATCGAACTTCGACTTGTCGCCGATCGGCCGACGCGCGCTCTTCAGGAAGAGGTCGGTCGCTTCACGACGGGAAAGCTTGGCCTTGGGGCCGAGGTAACGTGCCACTTGATGTCCTTGGTGTAGCTACTGACGCGAGCCGGTCAGGGCCTGCGCGAGTCTGGCGAGTGTTGTTGTTATGCGCTCAGACGGTGGTCTTCGAAACTCCCTCTCCCGCTTGCGGGAGAGGGCTGGGGTGAGGGCCCTCGCCTCAGATGCGACGGCGCTTCTGCGGCCGGCAACCGTTGTGCGGCACCGGCGTCACGTCGGAAATGGAATTGATGCGAATACCGAGCGAGGCGAGCGCACGCACCGACGATTCGCGACCGGGGCCAGGGCCCTTGATGCGCACGTCGAGCGTCTTGATGCCCTGGTCTTGCGCGGCACGGCCGGCTGTTTCGGCGGCGACCTGCGCTGCGAAAGGCGTCGACTTGCGCGAGCCCTTGAAGCCCTGGCCACCGCTCGATGCCCACGCGAGTGCGGCACCCTGGCGATCGCAGATCGTGATGATCGTGTTGTTGAAGGAAGCGTGAACGTGCGCGACGCCATCGGCGACGTTCTTGCGGACTTTCTTGCGCACGCGCTGCGCGGCGGTACTGACGGGAGGCTTGGCCATGCGTGGAC
>DAIMIM010000541.1:0-2163 GCA_036722755.1 Caldimonas sp.
TGCTCAAGCAAGGCATCAGCGCGATGGCGATCCACGGCAACAAGAGCCAGACGGCACGCACCAAGGCGCTCGCCGACTTCAAGAAGGGCGAGCTGCAGGTGCTGGTCGCGACCGACATCGCGGCGCGCGGCATCGACATCGATCAGCTCCCGCACGTCGTCAACTTCGAGATGCCGAACGTGCCGGAAGACTACGTGCACCGGATCGGCCGCACCGGCCGCGCCGGCACCAAGGGCGAAGCGATCTCGCTGGTCTGCGTCGACGAGAACGGGTTTCTGCGCGACATCGAGCGTTTGATCAAGCACGAGATTCCCAAAGAGATGGTGCCTGGCTTCGAGCCGCCTTCGCACGAACGCCCCGAGCCGATCGTGCTGGGACGGATGGTGATCGGCGAAGGCGCGGCACGAGGCGGCATGCGGCGCTCGTCGGGCCCGCAGCGCGGTCACGGCGACGCACCGCGTGGCAATGCGCCGCGTGGCGACGCACCGCGCGGCAACGGTGGCGGCACCGGCGGCGGTCATCGTTCGGCTGGGCCAAGGCCAGCCAGCGCCGGCGGGCGTCCGAGCGGCCACGGCGGCGCACGCCCCGCGGGGCGTCCGACTTCGCCCAAGCGCTGATCGGCGAAGCGAGCCGCAGAGGGAATCGCCGACCGATCGTGTCGTCGCTTCCACAAACGGTGCGGCCAAGTGGCTGACGGAACGTTGTCGGCGCCGCGTGGCATGCTGCCGATGCCGCCGCAGGGCGACCTCGACGATCGCGCCGAAACCGTCGAACGGCCGACCGATCGCGCGCCGCTGGAGCGACCGACCGCGGCGCTGTTCCGGCACCGCGCCTTCATGCGCCTGTGGTTCTCGCGCCTGGCCGGCACCACGGCCAACCAGATGCTGCTGGTCGCGCTCGGCTGGCAGATGTACGACACCACGCACAGCGCCTGGGACCTCGGCCTGGTCGGCCTGTTCCAGTTCCTGCCGGCACTCGCGCTCGTGCTCGTGGCCGGCCAGGTCGTCGATCGCTGTCGCCGCGCCCACATCGTCGGGGCCTGCATGGCGGCCCAGGCCGCCATCGCGGCCGCGCTGGTCTGGGGCTCGGCGACACACGTCGTCGGCCGCGACATGCTGTTCGCCGTGTCGATCGTCGTCGGCATCGTGCGCGCCTTCCAGATGCCGACGCAGCAGGCGCTGACGCCGATGCTGCTGCCGCCGGCGCTGCTGCCGCGCGGCCTGGCCTTCAGCTCGGCCGGGATGCAGAGCGCCATCGTCGCCGGCCCGGCGATCGGCGGCTTCGTCTATGTCGCCGGCGCCGGTGTCGTCTACGGCTTGTGCGGTGTTCTCTTCGTGATCGCCGGGCTGCTCGTCTCCGGCGTCCGCTACGAGCAACCGGCGCGGGTCAAGAAGGCGATCTCGCTGGAGACGGTTCTGGCCGGGGTTCGCTTCGTGCGCGACCGTCAGGTCGTCCTCGGCGCGATTTCGCTCGACCTGTTCGCCGTGCTGTTCGGCGGCGCGGTCGCGCTGTTGCCGATCTTCGCGCGCGACGTGCTGCACGTCGGCGCCTGGGGCCTCGGCCTGCTGCGCGCGGCGCCCGCGGCGGGCGCCTTCGTCACCTCGATCGCGTTGACACGCTGGCCGGTGTCGCGCCGCGCCGGTCGCGTGCTGCTGTCGGCCGTCGCCGTCTACGGCGTCGCGACACTCGCCTTCGGCATCTCGACCTCGTTCGTCTTCTCGCTGGTCGCGCTCTGCATTTCCGGCGCCGCGGACATGATCAGCGTCGTCATCCGCCAGTCGCTGGTGCAGCTCGACACGCCCGACGAGATGCGCGGACGCGTCAGTGCCGTCAACTCGGTGTTCATCGGCGCGTCGAACCAGCTCGGCGAGTTCGAGTCGGGGACGACGGCGGCCTGGCTCGGGCCGGTCGGCTCGGTCGTCGTTGGCGGCATCGGCACGCTGCTCGTCGCGGCCGCCTGGTTTCGCTTCTTCCCCGCGCTCGCGAACCGCGACCGCCTGACCGGTCCGATCCAGAAATGAAAACCGCGGCCTCGGGCCGCGGTTTTCGGAGTGGAGAGAAACCTTAGAGCCGCACCGCGCCCTGCGCGCACGCCACTTCGATCGGTGCGCGGTGGCCGACCACGGTGACCGCAGGCAGCATCACGACATGCGTGGCCGCGTC
>DAIMIM010000542.1:0-2163 GCA_036722755.1 Caldimonas sp.
TGAAGACGCGCGGGTGGTTGCTCCAGAGCGGCATCAACGGGTTCGGGCAGAAGACCACGCCCGCGCCTTCGAGCTCGGAGGCGGCGAGCTCGACCACCGCGCTCGTTCTCGGATTGCCGGTTGCCATCGCCATCAGACCTTGGTCAGCCACTCGGCGTACTTGGCGTTGCGGCCGTTGACGATGTCGAAGAATGCGCTCTGGATCTTCTCGGTGATCGGCCCGCGCGAGCCGGCGCCGATCTCGAGCCGGTCGAGCTCGCGGATCGGCGTCACCTCGGCGGCGGTGCCGGTGAAGAAGGCCTCGTCGGCGATGTAGACCTCGTCGCGCGTGATGCGCTTCTCGACCAGCCTCAGGCCGAGGTCGTTGCAGATCGCAAGGATCGTGTTCCTGGTGATGCCGTCGAGCGCGCCGGCCGAGAGATCGGGTGTGTAGACGACGCCTTTCTTGACGACGAAGATGTTCTCGCCGGCGCCTTCGCTGACGAAGCCGCTCGCGTCGAGCAGCAGCGCTTCGTCGTAGCCATCGTCGAGGGCTTCCATGTTGGCAAGGATCGAGTTGGTGTAGTTCGAGACCGCCTTGGCTTGCGTCATCGTGATGTTGACGTGGTGGCGCGTGTAGCTCGAGGTCTTGACGCGGATGCCGCGCTTCATGCCCTCTTCGCCGAGGTAGGCGCCCCACGGCCAGGCCGCGACCATCAGGTGCACGGTGTTGCCCCTGGGCGAGACGCCGAGCTTTTCGGAGCCGATCCAGGTGAGCGGGCGCAGATAGCACGACTCGAGCTTGTTCTCGCGCACGACGGTGCGCTGCGCCTCGGCGACTTCGGCGAGCGAGAACGGAATCTTCATGCGCAGGATCTTGGCGCTGTTGAAGAGCCGCTGCGTGTGCTCCTGCAACCTGAAGATCGCGGTGCCGTGGACGGTGTTGTAGGCGCGCACGCCCTCGAAGGCGCCGCAGCCGTAGTGCAGCGTGTGCGTGAGGACGTGGATCTTCGCGTCGCGCCATTCGACGAGCTCGCCATCCATCCAGATCTTGCCGTCGCGATCGGCCATCGACATGACGCTCTCCATTGCACCCGTCTCTCGGGGCGTTGATTCTAGGGCGGCGGCTCGACCGGAATGGGGCCGTCGGCCGCCGGGCGGTCGAGCTCCCAGCGCACCAGCCTGCCATGCTCGAAGTGCAGACGCACGGCAACGCCGCCCTCGTCGCTCCAGATCCAGTCGTCGTCGCTGCCCTCGGCCTTGCGGCCCAGCGATTTCGTGCCCTTGACGATCTTGAGCATCGTCAGCCCGGGACGCAGGCCGGCGTGGAACATGACCGCGCTCGGCACGTGCCCGAGCGGCTGCAGCGCCGCGTCCTGCATGACGCGGACGGTGCGGTTGAACTGCATGATCAGCCAGAAGACGACCGCGCTCGCCGCCAAGGCCACGCCGCGCCAGCCGTAGGCCTGCCACGAGATCACGGCGAGCGCGGCGACGAGCGACCAGCCGAGGATCGGGCTCATCGGGCGCGCTCCGTCACAGCCCGCGCACGCGGTCGATGGCTTCCTCGATTCGCTCGACCGCGTGAATGGTCAGGCCCTCGAAGGCCTTGCCCGCCGCTCCTTTCGGCGCGTTGGCCTTGGGCACGATCGCCACCGAGAAGCCGAGCTTGGCGGCCTCGCGCAGGCGCTCCTGGCCGCGCGGCGCCGGCCGCACCTCGCCGGCCAGGCCGACTTCGCCGAAGGCGATGAAGCCGCGCGGCAGGGGCTTGCCGCGCAGGCTCGACTGGATCGCCAACATGACCGCGAGATCGGCCGCCGGCTCGCTGATGCGCACGCCGCCGACGGCGTTGACGAAGACGTCCTGGTCGACCGCCGAGATGCCGGCATGGCGGTGCAGCACCGCCAGCATCATCGCCAGCCGGTCGCGGTCGAGGCCGACCGAAAGCCGCCGCGGGCTCGTGCCACCGGAATCGACCAGCGCCTGCACCTCGACGAGCAACGGCCGCGTGCCTTCGAGCGTGACCAGCACGCACGAGCCGGCGACCGGATCGCCATGCGTCGACAGGAAAATCGCGCTCGGGTTGGCGACGCCCTTCAGGCCCTTGTCGGTCATCGCGAAGACGCCGATCTCGTTGACCGCGCCGAAGCGGTTCTTGATCGCCCGCACGAGGCGAAAGCTCGA
>DAIMIM010000543.1:0-2159 GCA_036722755.1 Caldimonas sp.
CTAGATGGTGCCCCCACGCTCACTGAATTCGCTGCCCCCCGAGGGGGCGCGGCCGTGCTTGGGAGCGGCCCGGCGCCCGGCCGTTCGCGTCATCGATCGTTGACATGGCCGACCGCGCGTTCCAGCCCGAGACGCTGGCCATCCACGCCGGCCAGATTCCCGATTCGGCGACGGGTGCCCGCGCCTTGCCGATCTACCAGACGACGAGCTTCGTGTTCGACAGCGTCGATCACGCCGCCAATCTCTTCAACCTGGCGACCTTCGGAAACGTCTATTCGAGGCTGTCCAATCCGACCGTCGCCGCGCTCGAGGAGCGCGTCGCAGCGCTCGAAGGCGGTCGCGCCGGACTGGCCTCGGCGAGCGGCATGGCTGCCGAATCGATCGCGCTGCTGACGCTGCTCGATCACGGCGACCATGTCGTCGCCGCCGGGGCACTCTACGGCGGGACGGTCAGCATGCTGGCAGTCAATCTCGAGCGTCTGGGCATCGAGACGACCTTCGTCGATGCTGGCTCGCCCGATGCCTTCGCCGCGGCGATGCGGCCGACCACGCGCGCGGTCTTCGCCGAGAGCATCGGCAATCCGAGCCTGCACGTGCTCGACATTGCCGCCGTCGCCGAGGTCGCGCATGCGCACGGCGTGCCGCTGATCGTCGACAACACGGTGCCATCGCCGTTTCTCTGCAACCCGATCGGCTTTGGCGCCGACATCGTCGTTCACTCGGCGACCAAGTACCTGGCGGGCCACGGTACGACGCTGGGCGGCGTGATGGTCGAAAGCGGCCGCTTTCCATGGGACAACGGCAAGTTTCCCGGCATGACGGAGCCATCGCGCGGCTACCACGGCATTAAGTTCTTCGAGACCTTCGGCGACTTCGGCTTCACGACGCGCGCCCGCATGGAGACGCTGCGCGTCTACGGCGCGGCGCTGTCGCCGATGAGCGCATGGCAGATCCTGCAGGGCGTGGAGACATTGCCGCTGCGCATGGAGCGGCATTGCGCGAACGCGCTGGCAGTCGCGCGCTTCCTGCGCGGGCACAGGCACGTCGGTTGGGTGAACTACCCAGGCCTCGACGACCACCCTCAGCACGCGCTCGTCGTGCGCCAGATGCGCGGCTTCGCGGCCGGCGCCGGCGCCTCCGGCCTGCTGTCGTTCGGCGTTGCGGGTGGCCTGGCGGCAGGCGTTCGATTCATCGAGGCAGCCCAGTTCATGAGCCACCTCGCCAACATCGGCGACACGCGCACGCTCATCATCCATCCCGCGTCGACGACGCACCGCCAGCTCGACGAAGCGCAGCAGCTCGCCGCCGGCGTCAGGCCGGACATGGTCCGGATCTCGGTCGGCCTCGAGCACATCGACGACATCCTCTGGGACATCGACCAGGCCCTCGAAGCGGCGGCCTCATGAGACATGCACGGGCGCGAAGATGAACATCTACGAGCAGGGCCTGCAGAAAACCGCCGCGAACTTCGTGGCCTTGTCGCCGATCAGCTTCGTCGAGCGCGCCGGCGAGGTCTTCGGCGATCTCGAGGCAGTCGTACACGGCGCGCGCCGCTACACGTGGCGGCAGACACGCGAGCGCTCGGCGCGGCTCGCCGCCGCGCTCGCATCGTTCGGCGCCGGTCGCGGCACGACCGTCAGCGTGATGCTGCACAACACGCCGGAGATGGTCGAGGCGCACTACGCCGTGCCGGCGCTCAATGCCGTCCTCAACACGCTCAACACGCGGCTCGATGCATCGCTGCTGGCCTGGCAGATGGACCATTGCGAGACCGCCGTGCTGATCACCGACAGCGAGCTCGCGCCGACGATGGCGGAGGCTGTGCGCCTGTTGCGTGAGCGCCATGGCCGCTCGCCGGTCGTCGTCGATGTGTGCGACAGCGAGTTCACGGGGGCCGGCAACCGCATCGGCAGCCACGACTACGAATCGCTGCTCGCCGCGCACGAGCCGCTCGCCCGTCTCGGCGGCCCACGCGACGAATGGGACGCCATCGCCGTCTCATACACGTCCGGCACGACCGGCGATCCGAAAGGCGTGGTCACGCATCATCGCGGCGCCTATCTCAACGCGGTGTGCAACGCGGCGACCTGGACGATGCCGCACTTCCCGCGCTACCTGTGGACGCTGCCGATGTTCCACTGCAACGGCTGGTGCTTCCC
>DAIMIM010000544.1:0-2159 GCA_036722755.1 Caldimonas sp.
TGTCGATCGGCTTGTTGATGACCAGGCCGAGCGCACCCTTCTCGGTGTGCTCGCACATGTAGACGACGGTGCCGGCGAAGGGACTGTCGCCCATGCCCGGCATGGCGATCAGGAACTGGTTGGTCAGGTTGATCGAGGCCGCCATGGCGCGCATTTTATTCCGACACCGGCGAAGCTGCGAAGCAACGATGATCGCGGCATGGAAAAGGCTCTGGACACCGCCTTGGTCTGGTTTCGTCGCGACCTGCGGGTCGACGACCACGCCGCCTTCCATTTCGCCCTGAAAGCGGCGCGGCGCGTCTGGTGCGCGTTCGTCTTCGACCGCGAGATCCTCGACGCCTTGCCGCGCGCCGACCGGCGCGTCGAGTTCATCCAGCAGTGCGTCGTCGCGCTCGACGCCGAGCTCGCCGCTCTCGGCCGCCAGCACGACACCTACGGCGTGCGCCTGCTGGTGCGGCACGGCAAGGGCGCCGACGAGATCGTCGCCCTGGCCAACGAGCTGCACGTGCAGGCGGTCTACGCCAACCACGACGACGATCCCTATGCGCTGGCGCGCGACGCCACCGTGCGCGGTGCGCTCGCCGAACGGGGCATCGCCCTGCACACGTCGAAGGACCACGTCGTCTTCGAACGCAGCGAGATCCTGACCGGCAGCGGCAAGCCGTACAGCGTCTTCACGCCTTACAAGAACGCGTGGCTGAAGCAGGTCGACGACTTCTACCTGAAAGCCTATCCGGTCGAGCGCCACGCCGCGTGCCTGGCGCCCGCACCGGGACCGGTCGATCCTGCGGATGCAGTTCCGTCGCTGCAGCGCCTCGGCTTCGTCAAGACCAACCTCGAAGCCCTTCACGTGCGCGGCGACAGCGCCACGGCAAGAACGCTGCTGGACGACTTCATGCACCGCATCGACGACTACGGCAGCGCCCGCGACTACCCGGCCGTGAAAGGCCCGAGCTACCTCGGCGTGCACCTGCGCTTCGGCACGGTCTCGATCCGCCGGCTGGCCGCGGCCGCGACGGAGCGCCTCGGGCAGGCGGTTCGTGGCGGCAGCCGCGGCGCCGAGGTCTGGTTGTCGGAGCTGATCTGGCGCGATTTCTACCAGCAGATCCTGCACCACCTGCCGCATGTCGTGACGAGCAGCTGCAAGCCCGAATACGACAAGCTGCGCTTCGAGCATGGCCGGCACGCCGACGCGCTGTTCCTGGCGTGGGCCGAAGGCCGCACAGGCTATCCGCTCGTCGATGCGGCGATGGCGCAGATTCGCCAGACCGGCTACATGCACAACCGACTGCGCATGGTGGCGGCGAGCTTCCTGGTGAAAGACCTCGGCATCGACTGGCGCCGCGGCGAAGCCTGGTTCGCCGAGCACCTCATCGACTACGAGCTCGGCTCGAACAACGGCGGCTGGCAATGGGCGGCGTCGACCGGCTGCGATGCGCAGCCGTGGTTTCGCATCTTCAATCCGCTCGCCCAGAGCCGCAGGTTCGACCCCGAGGGCAAGTTCATCCGGCGCTACCTGCCGCAGCTGGCCAGGCTCGGTGACGATCTCATCCACGCGCCCTGGCTGGTCGGACCGATCGAGCTCGAGGCTGCGGGCGTCTCGCTCGGCCGCGACTACCCGCGTCCGCTCGTCGACCACGCCGAGGCGCGCACGACGACGTTGGCGCGCTACGCCGCGGCGAGAAAGAAAGCGCCGCCCGCCTGAGCGGTGCGAGCGACCGAGCCGGTCGCCGCCCGGCTCAGCCTGCGCCGGGCCGCTTCCAAGGCGGCTGAGCGCCCCCTTGGGGGGCAGCGAACGCAGTGAGCGTGGGGGCCGACATCTCAGGCGTCGACCTGCGTCGCCGTGTAGCGCGCGATCAGGGCGAGCAGGTCCTCTTCCGAATAGGGCTTGCCGAGATAGTGATCGACGCCGAGCTCGGTCGCATGCTCGCGATGCTTCTGGGCGATGCGCGACGTGATCATGATCACCGGCAGGTCGCGCCAGCGCGCATCGGCGCGGAGGTTGCGCACCAGGTCGAACCCGTCCATGCGCGGCATCTCGATGTCGGAGAGAACGACGTCCGGCACTTCGTCGGCGAGCCGCTCGAGCGCGTCGAGGCCGTCTTTGGCGAGGGTGACGCGATAGCCCTCGCGCACCAACAGGCGCTGCGTGACGCGCC
>DAIMIM010000545.1:0-2158 GCA_036722755.1 Caldimonas sp.
GGCGAGATCGGCGGCCGGGCCCTCGAGTGCGATCTCGCCCATCTCGAGCACGTAGCCGTAGTCGGCCACCTCGAGCGCGGCGCGCGCGTTCTGCTCGACCAGCAGGATGGTGACGCCGGTCGAGCGCAGCGCGGCGATCGTCGCGAAGATGCTGCGCACGACCAGCGGCGCCAGGCCGAGACTCGGCTCATCGAGCATCAGCAGCTGCGGCTTGCCCATGAGCGCGCGGCCCACCGCCAGCATCTGCCGCTCGCCGCCCGAGAGCGTGCCCGCGAGCTGGGTGCGCCGCTCGCGCAGGCGCGGGAAGAGCATGTAGACCTCGCCGAGCGACTTGGCGCTGTCCTTGTTGCCGAGCCGCACCTGGCGGTAGGCGCCGAGCAGCAGGTTGTCCTCGACCGACATGGTGCCGAAGAGGGCGCGCGTTTCCGGAACGAGCGCCATGCCGAGCATGACGCGCTCCTCGAGCGAGAGCAGATCGATCGACTTGCCGTCGTACGCGATCCTGCCCTTGGCCGGCAGCGCACCCATCAGCGAGTTGAGCAGGGTCGACTTGCCGGCGCCGTTCGGGCCGATCACGGTGATGACCTTGCCCGGTCGCGCGGTCAGCGTGAGGCCGTGCAGGACCTCGGCCTTGCCGTAGCCGGCGTGCAGGTTCCTGACGTTGAGGAGCAGCTCGGCCATGGTCGTTCCGTCAGTGCTCCGTGCCGAGATAGGCCGCCCGCACCGCCGGCGACGCCTGCACTTCCTCGGGCGTGCCCTCGATGAGCTTGATGCCGAATTCCATCACGACGACGCGATCGACCAGCCCCATCACCAGATCCATGTCGTGCTCGACCAGCAGGATCGAGAGGCCCTCGCCGCGCAGCTGGCGCAGCACGCTGGCGAGACTTTCCTTTTCCTTGAGGCGCAGCCCGGCCGCGGGCTCGTCGAGCAGCAGCAGGATCGGATCGGCGGCCAGGGCGCGGGCGATCTCCATCAGCCGCTGCTGGCCGAGCGCGAGGTTGCCTGCCTGCTCGTGCATCAGCTCGGCGATGCCGATGCGGCGCAACTGCAGCTCGGCCTCGCGCATCAGGCGGCGCTCTTCGGCGCGGTCGAGACGCAGCATCGCCGAGGGCACGCCGCGCTGGCCGCGCAGGTGCGCGCCGAGGGCGACGTTTTCGAGCACCGTCATGCCGGCGATCATCTTCACGTGCTGGAAGGTGCGCGAGACGCCGAGGCTCGCGATCTTGCGCGAGCGGAGGGTTTCGATGCGGCCGCCAAGCAGCGTCACTTCGCCGCTGGTCGCCGGCAGCACGCCGGTGACGAGGTTGAAGGTGGTCGACTTGCCCGCGCCGTTGGGGCCGATCAGCCCGAGGATCTCGCCGGCCTTCACCTGGAAGCTCACGTCGTTGACGGCGACGAGGCCGCCGAAGGCCTTGCGCGCGGCGCGCACGTCGAGCACGACCTCGCCGTGCGGCGGGCGCGGCCGCGAGGGCAGCGCGTCGGCGCCGGTCCAGTCGACCTTGCGCCTGACCCGCGGCAGCACCCCTTCGACAAAGGCCCACAGGCCGTCCCGCGCGTATTGCAGCACCAGCACGAGCAGGATGCCGAAGACGATGATCTCGTAGTTGCCGCTGGTGCCCATCAGCTTCGGCAGCCAGACCTGGAGTTGGTCCTTCAGGATCTGCACGACACCAGCGCCGACGACCGCGCCCCACACGTAGCCGACGCCGCCGAGCACCGCCATGAAGAGGTACTCGATGCCCATGTTCAGGCCGAACGGCGACGGATTCACGGTGCGCTGGAAATGCGCGAACAGCCAGCCCGAGATGCTGGCGAGCAGCGCCGCCAAGACGAAGGCCGTGACCTTGACGCGGAAGGTGTCGACGCCCATCGCCTCGGGCATCGTCGATCCGCCCTTGACGGCGCGCAGCGCCCGGCCGGTGCGCGAGTCGAGCAAGTGCGTGACGACGATCGCGGCGGCGATGACGATGACCCACACGAGATAGAAGAAATGGCGGCCGGTGCTGAGGGCGATGCCGAAGAAGTTGATCGGCGGAATGCCAAGCAGGCCGTCGTACTTGCCGAGCGCGTCGATGTTGCCGAGCAGGTAGAAGAGCGACAGGCCCCAGGCGATCGTCGCCAGCGGCAGGTAGTGGCCCGACATGCGCAGCGTGAT
>DAIMIM010000546.1:0-2158 GCA_036722755.1 Caldimonas sp.
GTGGTCATCACGGTGCTGTGGCTCTTTCCTCTCGCCGTCGCGGTCGCACTTCGGCGGCTCGACGGGCTCGTCGGCGTGACGATTGCCTACCTCCCGCTGGTGCTGCTCGCGCTTCGATACAAAGCCGGTGATCGCCTGGCGCAGAAGGCCCTCGCATGAGGCAGCGTGCTTCCTGGTGGTTCGCCAAGTCCGCGGCGCGCCTCGGTGCGCTGTCGCCGCAAGTCAAGTTCGCGATCATGATCGGCGGCGACGCCATTTTCCTGCCGCTGTGCATGTTCACCGCAGTCGCTTTTCGGCTGGGCTCGATCGACGCGGCAACGGAGATGGCACCCGTTGTCCAGATCGGCCTCGCCTTGCTGACCTTGCCCGCACTCGGCGTTGCCGGCCTCTATCGCACCGTCGTTCGCTACATCGATCTGCGCGTTCTTGTGGCATCGAGCGCAGCACTGGCCGCCGTCGTCCTCATCCTGCTCGCGCTGGCGGCGGCCCTTCAGCTCACGGTGCTGCCACGGTCGGCGCTGCCGATCTTCTGGTTCGTCGCATTTGCCTACGTCGTCACGTCCCGCTTCATCGCTCGCGCCCTGCTCCGGCGTGGCATGAAGCAAGCGGGCAGGCACCGGCTGCGCACCGCCATCTACGGCGCCGGCGGCGCTGGCGCGCAACTGGCGCAGGCGATGCAGATCAGCCCCGACTACTCCGCGGTCTGCTTCCTCGACGATCGGTCCGATCTGCAGGGCAAGATCGTTGCCGGCCTGCCCGTCTACTCGCCTTCGGCTCTCGCCGAGGCGATCTTTCGCCACGAGATCGAGCAGATCGTCGTCGCCATCCCATCGGCGAGCTCGGCCCAGAAGCGGCGCCTGATCGGGCGCGTCGAAAGCGCGGGCTTGCCGGTGAAGATCCTTCCGGGCCTGTTCGATCTCGTCGACGGCAATGCCGGCGTTGGCGACATCCGTGAGGTCGACGTTGCCGACCTGCTGGGGCGCGATCCCGTGCCTCCCGATCCGGGGCTGTTCGCGCGAAACATCGCCGGCAAGGTCGTGCTCGTCACCGGCGCCGGCGGCTCGATCGGCAGCGAGTTGTGCCGGCAGATCGCAACCCAGCGGCCCAGCAAGCTGGTGCTGCTCGATCACTCCGAGTTCGCGCTCTACACCATCGACCACGAGATGCGCGAAACGTGGCCGGGCATTCCGCTCGCGCCCTGTCTCGGTTCATCCAATGACGAAGGGCTCGTCCGCGCTCTGCTGCGCACGCAACGCGTCCAGACGATCTACCACGCGGCAGCCTACAAGCATGTGCCGATGGTCGAATCGAACATGCAGCAAGGCCTGCGGAACAATGTGTTCGGCTCGCTCGCGATCGTGCGCGCTGCCCTCGAGACAGGAGCGGAAACCTGCGTGCTGATCTCGACCGACAAGGCGGTCCGGCCCACCAACGTGATGGGCGCCTCGAAGCGGGCCGCCGAGCTGATCTTCCAGGCCGCGGCGATGCGCGGCGGCGCTCGCACCATCTTTTCGATGGTGCGCTTCGGCAACGTGCTCGGCTCCTCGGGATCGGTGGTGCCGCTCTTCAAGCGGCAGATCGAGCGCGGCGGTCCGGTGACCATCACGCACCCGGACATCATTCGCTACTTCATGCTCATCCCCGAGGCGGCGCAACTCGTCCTGCAGGCTGGCGCGATGGCACGCGGCGGAGACGTCTTCGTGCTCGACATGGGCGAGCCTGTGCGCATCGCCGACCTGGCGCGCTCCATGATTCACCTCTCGGGCCTCAGCGAGCGCACCGTCGCCGACCCGGATGGCGACATCGCCATCGAATACGTTGGCTTGCGGGCTGGCGAAAAGCTCTACGAGGAGCTGCTGATCGGCGAGAACGTCATACCGAGCGGGCACCCACGCATCATGTGCGCGCGCGAGCGGCACATCGAACCGGCACTGCTCGACAAGATGCTCGAGTCGCTGCGCCAGGCATGCGAGGCGAACGATCCCGCGGCGATGCTGCGCCAACTGCGCAACATCGTTCCGGAATTTCGACCGGCCGACGAGGTGAACGCCGCGGCCTCGGCCGCGCTGGCCGAGCGCTGACCGGTACGCTACCGGAGCACGTGCTACGGCGGCGGAGAGGCCGCGAGCGGCGGATCGTTGCGGACCGGCTGGGCGTG
>DAIMIM010000547.1:0-2144 GCA_036722755.1 Caldimonas sp.
GGCCGCGCGGCAGGCCGCCGACGCCGAGCGCGATGTCGAGGCCGAGCGAGCCGGTGGAGCAGACCTCGATGTCGTCGATCACCTCGCCTTCGCCCAGACGCATGATGGCGCCCTTGCCGAACTGCTTTTCGATCTGCGCCAGGGCGGCTTGCAGAGCCTTGGCCTTTTCGGTGTTGAGTGTCTTGACGGTCGTGTCCATGGCGTGCTCCTGAGGTGCCGGGATTATCCTGAAAGGCTGGATGTTTGTACAGTACCCGGGCAAAGGTTTCCCTGCATTCCCCACAACGAGCGAAGCCGGCGCCCTCCGACGGGTGGCCGCCGCCGGGGCCGCCGGGGCGCCGAGCGAGCTCCGGCCGTGCGAGGGGCTAGGAAACGAGCGACTGGTGCGCCGTCGTCGCGTCGAGCACCGCCTCGGGCGCATCGGCTTCCATGGCGGTCTCGCCGTCGAGTTCGCGTTGCAGGCGCGTGGCGTCGAGGTCGCCTGTCCACTTGGCGACGACGATCGTCGCGACACCGTTGCCAACGAGGTTGGTCAGCGCCCGCGCTTCCGACATGAAGCGGTCGATGCCGAGAATGAGCGCGAGGCCGGCGACCGGCACATGGCCGACCGCCGAGAGCGTCGCCGCCAGAACGATGAAGCCGCTGCCGGTGACGCCGGCGGCGCCCTTCGAGGTCAGCAGCAGCACCGCCAGCAGCGTGATCTGCTGGCCGAGCGTCATCGGCGTGTTGGTGGCCTGGGCGATGAACACGGCGGCCATCGTCAGGTAGATCGAGGTGCCGTCGAGGTTGAACGAATAGCCGGTCGGGATGACGAGGCCGACGACCGACTTCCTCGCGCCGAGGTTTTCCATCTTCGCGATCATTCGCGGCAGCACCGACTCGGAGCTCGAGGTTCCAAGCACGATCAGCAGCTCTTCCTTGATGTACCTGACGAACTTCCAGATCGAGAAGCCGTGGAAACGCGCGATCAGGCCCAGGACGACGAAGACGAAGAACAGGCATGTCGCGTAGAACGTTCCCATCAGCCACGCGAGCTGAACGAGCGAGCCGAGGCCGTACTTGCCGATCGTGAAAGCCATCGCGCCGAAGGCGCCGATCGGCGCCAGCTTCATGATGACGCCGACGATGGCGAAGAGCACGTGCGAGGTCTTCTCGATGACGTCGAACACCAGCGTGCCGCGGCCGCCGAAGCGGTGCAGCGCGAAGCCAAACAGCACGGAGAACAGCAGCACCTGCAGGATCTCGCCCTTGGCGAAGGCGTCGACGACCGTCGTCGGAACGATGGCCATCAGGAACTCGACCGTGCCCTGCAGCTTGCCCGGCCCGGTGTAGGCGGCGATGTTCTTGGTGTCGAGCGCGTTGGCGTCGATGTTCATGCCGGCGCCGGGCTGCACGACGTTGATGATCACGAGGCCGACGACCAGCGCGATCGAGCTCACGACCTCGAAGTACAGCAGCGCCAGGCCGCCGGTCTTGCCGACCTTCTTCATGTCCTCCATGCCGGCGATGCCGACGACGACCGTGCAGAAGATGATCGGCGCGATGATCATCTTGATGAGCTTGATGAAGCCGTCGCCGAGCGGCTTCATCGCCTCGCCGGCCTGCGGCCAGAAGTGGCCGAGGATCACGCCGACGACGATCGCCGTGATCACTTGCGCGTAGAGCGATTTCCAGATCGGCCGGCGGATCGGGTCCTTGTCCATCGCGTTGTCTCCTCGGCGCCGATCGGATGCCGGCGTGGCCTGACTCTAGCGCGCCCGATCAGCTCTGTACCAGCCGCCGGCTCTTGGCGATCGACATCAGGATGCCGATGCCGAGCCCGAGCGTGACCATCGCCGTGCCGCCGTAGCTGACGAACGGCAGCGGCACGCCGACGACGGGCAAGATGCCGCTCACCATGCCCATGTTGACGAAGGCGTAGGTGAAAAAGCTCAGCGTGATCGACCCCGCCAGCAGGCGCGTGAAGACGGTCGGCGCTTCGGCCGCGATCATGAGACCGCGAAAGATCAGGAAGACGAAGCCGATCAGCAGGCCGACGCAGCCGACCAGGCCGAACTCTTCCGAATAGGCGGCGAAGATGAAGTCGGTGGTGCGCTCGGGAATGAACTCGAGGTGCGTCTGCGTGCCTTTCATGAAGCCCTTGC
>DAIMIM010000548.1:0-2143 GCA_036722755.1 Caldimonas sp.
CGTGCCGCTCGCCGAGATCGGCGGCAGCGGGCCGAAGGGCCGCATCACCCAGGACGATCTGCAGGCGTTCGTCAAGGCCGTGATGAACGGCGCGCAGCGGACGAAGGCCCAGGCTGCCATCGCGCCGCCGCCAGCTGCCGCGTCGGGCGGCGGCTTTGCCGGGCTGCCGGCATGGCCGCAGGTCGACTTCGCGAAGTTCGGCCCGATCGAGACGAAGGACCTCTCGCGCATCAAGAAGATCAGCGGCCCGGTGCTGCAGCGCAACTGGATCACGATCCCGCACGTCACCAACCACGATGACGCCGACATCACCGAGCTCGAGGCCTTCCGCGTTCTCACCAACAAGGAAAACGAGAAAGCCGGCGTCAAGGTGACGATGCTGGCCTTTTTGGTCAAGGCATGCGTCGCCGCGTTGCAGAAGTTTCCCGACTTCAACGCCAGTCTCGAAGGCGATCACCTCGTGCTGAAGAAATACTTCCACGTCGGCTTCGCCGCCGACACGCCGAACGGCCTGGTCGTTCCGGTGATCCGGGACGCCGACAAGAAGGGCGTGCTGCAGATCTCCGCCGAGATGGGCGAGCTGGCGAAGAAGGCGCGCGACGGCAAGCTCTCGCCGGCGGACATGAGCGGCGGGTGCTTCTCGATCTCGTCGCTCGGCGGCATCGGCGGGCGCTACTTCACGCCGATCATCAATGCGCCGGAAGTGGCGATCCTCGGCGTCTGCCGCAGCCTGATGGAGCCGGTGTGGGATGGCAAGGCATTCCAGCCGCGGCTGATGCTGCCGCTCTCGCTCAGCTGGGACCACCGCGTCGTCGACGGCGCGATGGCGGCGCGCTTCAACGCTTTCCTGATCCAGATCCTCGGCGACTTCCGGCGGGTGCTGCTATGACGGTCGACGTGGCGGTGCCGGACATCGGCGATTTCAAGGACGTCGGCGTCATCGAGGTGCTGGTCAAGCCGGGCGACACCGTCAAGGTCGAGCAGAGCCTGATCACGATCGAGAGCGACAAGGCCTCGATGGAGATTCCGTCGTCGCAAGCCGGCATCGTCAAGGAGCTGAAGGTCAAGGTCGGCGACATCGTCAACCAGGGATCGGTGATCCTGTCGCTCGACGCCGAAGGCGCGGGCGTGTCAGCGGCCGCATCAGCGGCGCCACCGTCAGCCGCTCGTGCGCCGGCCACATCGGCAGTGCCCGTGCTTGGCGGCGACATGGTCTGCGACCTGCTCGTGCTCGGCGCCGGCCCCGGCGGCTACTCGGCGGCATTTCGCGCTGCCGACCTCGGCCTGAAGGTCGTGCTGGTCGAGCGCTACAAGACGCTCGGCGGCGTCTGCCTCAACGTCGGCTGCATTCCTTCGAAGGCGTTGCTGCATGTGGCGGCGGTGATGGACGAAGTCGCGCATTTCGGCGACGTCGGCATCGACTTCGGCGCGCCGAAGGTCGACCGGGACAAGCTCGTCGCCCACAAGAACGGGATCGTCGGCAAGCTCACCGGCGGTCTCGCGCAGATGGCCAGGATGCGCAAGGTGACGATCGTCACCGGCAGCGGCCGCTTCAGCGATCCGCATCACGTGACCGTCGACCTCGCCGAGGGCGCAACGACGACGATCGGCTTCCAGCGCGCGGTCATCGCCGCCGGCTCCGAGGCGGTGAAGCTGCCCTTTATGCCGAAGGACGACCCGCGGGTCGTCACCTCGACCGGCGCGCTCGAGCTGCCGAGCCAGCCGAAGAAGATGTTGATCGTCGGCGGCGGCATCATCGGCCTGGAGATGGGCACGGTCTATTCGACGCTCGGCGCGCGGCTCGATGTGGTCGAGATGCTCGACGGCCTCATGCAGGGCGCCGATCGGGATCTCGTCAAGGTCTGGCAGAAGCTCAATGCACCGCGCTTCGACAACATCATGCTCAGGACGAAGACCGTGAGCGCCGAGGCGCGGCCCGACGGCATCCTCGTCCGGTTCGAAGGCGAGGGCGCATTGAAGGAGCAGCTCTACGACCTGGTGCTGCAATCCGTCGGCCGCGTCCCCAATGGCAGGAAGATCGGCGCGGAAGCGGCCGGCGTCACCATCAACGAGCGCGGCTTCATTCCCGTCGACATCCAGATGCGGACCAGCGTGCCGCACATCTTCGCCGTCGGCGACATCG
>DAIMIM010000549.1:0-2141 GCA_036722755.1 Caldimonas sp.
GCCTTCAGGCTGGCGAAGATCGCCGTCGGCCGCGTGAACCAGAAGCCGATCAGCAGGTACGAGAGGAGGCCCACGGCTTCCCAGCCGAAGAAGAGCTGCAGGAAGTTGTTGCTCATGACCAGCATGAGCATCGAGAAGGTGAACAGCGAGATGTAGCTGAAGAAGCGCTGGTAGCCCGGGTCGTCGGCCATGTAGCCGACCGTGTAGATGTGCACCATCAGCGAGACGAAGGTGACGACGACCATCATCATCGCCGTCAGGCCGTCGACGAGAAAGCCGATCTCCATCTTCAGGCTGCCCGGCATGCCGGGATTGCCGACGACGAGCCACTCGTAGATGGTCGCGTTGAAGCGCGCGCCGTCGAGGACGCCGAGCAGCACGTAGACCGAGAGCACGAAGGCGATGGCGACGCCGAGGATGGTCACGGTGTGCGCGCCGGCCCGGCCGACCCGCTTGCCGAACAGCCCAGCGACGAGCGAGCCGATCAGCGGCGCGACCGGAATGGCGACGAGAAGCGCTGGAGACAAAGTGGCCGTCATACCCGATCAGCCTTTGAGCGAGTCGAGCTCGTCGACGGCGATGGTTGAGCGCGTTCGGAAGAGCACCACGAGGATCGCCAGTCCGATCGCCGACTCGGCGGCGGCCACCGTCAGGATGAAGAACACGAACACCTGGCCGGCCATGTCGCCGAGGTAGTACGAGAAGGCGACGAAATTGAGGTTGACGGCGAGCAGCATCAGCTCGATCGCCATCAGCAGCACGATCAGGTTCTTGCGGTTCAGAAAGATGCCGATCACCGACAGCGCGAACAGGATCGCGCCGACGGTGAGGTAGTGGCCGAGCGTGATCGGGCCGAGGCTCATGGCGTTGTCCTCCTCACCGGCGATCTCCCACCGGCTTGGCGGCGTCGCTCGCGGCGTCGTGCGGGACGCCTTCGGGCTTCATCGAGACGATCCGCATGCGGTCGGCCTTCTTGGCCTTGATCTGCTGCGACGGATCCATGTGCTTGGAGTCCTTGCGCGCACGCAGCGTCAGCGAGATCGCGGCGATGATCGCCACCAGCAGCAGCACGGCGGCGATCTGCAGCGGGTAGAGATAGTTGGTGTAGACCTCGACGCCGAGCAGCTTGGTGTTGCCGAGCTTGAGCGCCGCGGCGCTGAGCGGGCGCACCTGGGAGACGTAGAAGCCCGGGATGAGCACCGCGGCCATCTCGAGGGCGATGATCACGCCGACCAGCAGCGCCACCGGAAAGTGCTTCCAGAAGCCGACCCGGAGGACTGCCGTGTCGATGTCGAGCATCATGACGACGAAGAGAAAGAGCACCATCACCGCGCCGACGTAGACGAGCACCAGCGCGATGGCGAGGAACTCGGCGCGCAGCATGATCCAGATGCAGGCGGCGCTGAAGAACGCGAGCACGAGATAGAGCACGGCGTAGACAGGGCTTCTGGCCGTGATGACGCGAAAGCCCGCGAACAGCAGCACGAGCGAGAAGATGTAGAAGAGCGCGGTGGCGGAAGTCATGGCAATCGGTGGGCGCGCTTCGGCGCGCGCCGCCTTTCGAGGCGGCGCGACGTTTCAGCGGTATTTCGCGTCCGCCTCCCTCGCTGCTGCGATCTCGGGTTCGTAGCGGTCGCCGACGGCGAGCAGCATGTCCTTCGTGAAGTACAGGTCGCCGCGCTTCTCGCCGTGGTACTCGAAGACGTGCGTCTCGACGATCGAATCAACCGGGCAGCTCTCTTCGCAAAAGCCGCAGAAGATGCACTTGGTGAGGTCGATGTCGTAGCGCGTGGTGCGCCGCGAACCGTCGTCGCGCACGTCGCTCTCGATGGTGATGGCGAGCGCCGGACAGACCGCCTCGCAGAGCTTGCAGGCGATGCAGCGCTCCTCGCCGTTCTCGTAGCGGCGCAGGGCGTGCAGGCCGCGAAAGCGCGGGCTGAGCGGCGTCTTTTCTTCCGGGTATTGCACCGTCACCTTCTTCGACAGGAAGTGGCGCCCGGTGAGCCTCATGCCCTTGAAGAGCTCGGTGAGCATGAAGCTCGAGAGGAAGTCCTTGATCGGTGTCGCTTGAGCCATACGGTGCTCCGCCCTACTTCCAGATGTTCCAGGGCGACTCGATCACGAGCCCGACGACGACCAGC
>DAIMIM010000550.1:0-2138 GCA_036722755.1 Caldimonas sp.
ACGCCGACTACTGGATCCAGGACCAGGAATACCGCGACACCGACACCGGCGAGGTATTCGACCGCGTGCAGCTCAACGGCGAGCTCGAGAAGATCGAGAAGCCGGCGGGCATCTCCAACCCGAAGGACTTCCGCAACGAGATCGTCAACTTCGTGCTCCGCGCGCGCGCCAACAACAACGGCAAGAACCCGTTGTGGACGAGCTACGAGAAGCTGCGCACCGTGATCGAGAAGAAGATGTTCTCGAACACCGAGGAGCTGTTGCCCGTGATCAGCTTCAACGCCAAGGCGAGTGCCGACGAGGCGAAAAAGCACGAGAACTTCGTCAACCGGATGGTCGAGAAGGGCTACACGTCCAAACAGGTGCGGCTGCTGTGCGAATGGTATTTGCGGGTCCGGAAAAGCTCTTAACCGTCAAGGACAGCGATGCTTCAGCAGATCATCGATCGTCGCCTTGCCGGCAAGAACAAGTCGATCGGCAACCGCGAGCGGTTCCTGCGCCGCTACCAGGGCCAGGTGCGCGACGCCGTGCGAAAGGCCGTCGACAAGCGGGGCATTCGCGACATCGAGCAGGGTGAAGACATTCATCTCCCGAAGCGCGACATCAGCGAGCCCACGTTCAGGCACGGCAGCGGCGGCGCACGCGAGATGGTTCATCCGGGCAACCGCGAATACGTGCGCGGCGACCACATCGAACGGCCGCAGGGCGGCTCGGGCAACGGCAGCGGCTCGGGCGACGCGGGCGATTCCGACGGGGGAGAGGACGACTTCGTCTTTCATCTCACCAAGGAAGAGTTCATGCAGATCTTCTTCGACGATCTGGCGCTGCCGCGGCTGACGCGCACCCAGCTCGCGGAGACGCCCGAGATGAAAAGCCACCGCGCCGGCTTCTCGAATTCCGGCACGCCCAGCAATCTCAGCGTCATTCGCTCGATGCGCGGAGCCATCGGCAGGCGCGTTGCGATCGGCGCTGGCTCCCGAGCCGAGCTCGCGGCCCTTCTTGAACAACTCGCAAAGATGCCGGAGGCAGGCCTGCAGCCGGCGCAGGCGCAGGCCCGTACGCTGCTCGAAGAGCAGATCAGCGCCTTGCGCGCGCGCCTTTCGAAGATCCCGTATCTCGATCCGATCGACCTGCGCTTTCGCAATCGCGTCCGGGTGCCGGTGCCGATGGCCAAGGCAGTCATGTTCTGCCTGATGGACGTCTCGGGTTCCATGGACGAATCGCGCAAGGACCTCTCGAAGCGTTTCTTCATCCTGCTCTATCTCTTCCTGACCCGCCACTACGAAAAGATCGATCTCGTCTTCATCCGCCACCACACGCAGGCGCAGGAAGTCGACGAGGAGAACTTCTTTCGCGCCCGCGAGACTGGTGGCACCGTCGTCTCGAGCGCCCTCGTGCTGATGGACGAGATCATCAAGGAACGCTACTCGACCTCGGACTGGAACATCTACGGCGCGCAGGCGAGCGACGGCGACAACTGGCACCACGATTCCGGCCGCTGCCGCGAGCTCCTCACCGATAGCCTCCTGCCGCAATGCCGCTACTTCGCCTACGTGCAGGTCGCCGAGGAAGAGCAGAACCTCTGGGAAGAGTACGCGCGGCTGCAGGAGACGCAGGCCCACTTCGCGATGCGCAAGGTGACGGAGCCCGGGCAGATCTATCCGGTCTTCCGCGATCTCTTCAAGAGCGATCGGGCTGCGGCATGAGCCGCGCAACCGCTGCCAAGGCGAGTGGCCCGGCGCGATGCGCGGAGGTGCTCCCGTGAGCGCGTCGAATCCGCTCGAAATGCGCCCGTCGTCGGCGGTGCGCAGGCTTCGGCCGGAACGCAGCATTCCTCATGCGCCGCTGCCGCCGGGGCCGCGTCCCGAGGCGCCGCTGCCCGACCCGAGCGACTGGACCTTCGAGCTCGTCGAGGCGTACCACGAGAAGATCCGCGCCGTGGCGCAGCGCTTCGCGCTCGACACCTATCCGAACCAGCTCGAGGTCATCACCGCCGAGCAGATGATGGATGCCTACGCGTCGGTCGGCATGCCGGTGAACTACCGGCACTGGAGCTACGGCAAGGAATTCATCGCCAACGAGCGCAGCTACCGGCGCGGCCAGATGGGCCTGGCCTACGAGATCGTCATCAATTCCGA
>DAIMIM010000551.1:0-2121 GCA_036722755.1 Caldimonas sp.
TGCTGAAGGTGACCGAGTCGCGCGTCTGCCAGCTGCACAGCCAGTCGATCGCGCGCCTGCGCGTCAAGCTGCGCGACTACTGAAGCGGCCCCGTGGCGCGCGCCTGGCCGTTGCCGGCGTTGCTGGCGTGGGGAGCGTGCTGGCTGTCGTTTTTGAGCGGCGTGATGCTGGATGCGTCGTCGTTGCTCGCGTTCGTCGTTGCATCGCTGCTCGGCGTTGCACTCGCCATCGCCGGGACGACGCCGTGGCGCCGCATCTTCATGGGCGCCGGCTTTCCGCTCTCGTTCGCCGCATCGGGAATGGCCGGCAGCGTTCCGGCATGGGCGTGGCTATTGCCGCTCGCCACGCTGTTGCTGTGCTATCCGATTGGCACCTGGCGCGATGCGCCGGTCTTTCCGACGCCGAAGGGCGCGCTTCGGGGCCTTTGCGAGCGACTCGCGCTGGCCGACGGCGCGCGCGTGCTCGATGCCGGCTGCGGCCTCGGCGACGCCTTGCTCGAGCTGCAGCGCGAATATCCGCGCGCCGCGCTCGTCGGCATCGAACGGAGCTGGCCGCTGCGCATCGCCTGCGCATGGCGTTGTCGCTTCGCGACCGTGCGACGCGCCGACATGTGGGTGGCCGACTGGTCGGGGTTCGACCTCGTCTACGTCTTCCAGCGTCCGGAGACGATGCAGCGCGCGGCGGACAAGGCGGCGCGTGAGCTGCGTCCGGGCGCCTGGCTTGCCAGCCTCGAATTCGAATGCGCCTCGCGCCGACCGAGCGAGGTCTTCACCTGCGCCGACGGCCGGCCGCTCTGGATCTACCGCCAGCCGCCCTGACCGGCGGATCGGGCGCGCCGATCCACGGTCTCGCTCAGCCGCCCTGCTTGGCGCGTTTGCCGGGATTTTTCTTGCGTGTCGACTTGCCGCGCTCCAGGCTTCGCTTCTGGCCGGTCGGTCTGGTCTGCGCGATCGGCTTGGCAGCGCTGCTCTTGTTGTCGGTCTTTTCGGTCATGATGGCTCCTGAAGGATGGCCGACGGTACACCACGACGGCACTGCCCCATGGCTCGAGACCCCAGAGACACCCGCGACCTCGCACGCATCCTGCTCGGCGCGATCTGCATCGTCGCGCTGATCTTCGCCACGTTCTGGATCGTCAGGCCGTTCATCGCCGCGACGATCTGGGCGACTGCCATCGTCGTCGTCACGTGGACGACCATGTTGAGCCTGCAGGCGCGCCTGTGGAAGAGCCGGGCGCTGGCGATCGTCGCGATGCTGGTGATCCTGCTGCTGCTCTTCGTCCTGCCGGTGCTGCTGGCGGCGGCCACCATCGTCTCCAACGCCGATGCCATCGTCGACGAGGTCCGTTCGCTGGCGGCGCTTCACATGTCGATGCCGCCGCCGTGGCTCGCCGGTCTGCCGCTGGTCGGCAGCTCGATCGCCCAGGCATGGCAGGACCTCGCGCAAGCGGGCTTCGACGACCTGTGGACCCGCTTCGGTCCCTATGCCGGCAGCTTCACGACGTGGGTCGTCGCGCGTCTGGGCAACGTCGGCTACCTGGCGATCCAGTTCCTGCTCACGCTGGGGATGGCCGCCTTCATGTACGCGCATGGCGAGATCGCCGCCGCGGCGGCTTTTCGGCTCGGCGAACGCCTGGGCGGCAGGCAGGGCGAGGCGCTCGTGCATCTGGCCGGCCAGGCGATCCGCGGCGTGGCGCTCGGCGTCGGCCTGACCGCCGCGATCCAGGCGCTGCTCGGCGGCCTCGGCCTGGTCGTCGCAGGCGTCCCGTTCGCCGGGCTGCTCACGGTCGTCATGTTCGTGCTCTGCGTCGCTCAGGTCGGCATGCTGGTCGTCCTGATCCCGGCGGTGGTCTGGGTCTACTGGAACGGGCATCCGGTCGTGGGCACGTTCTTCCTGATCTGGTCGCTGGCGGCAAGCCTGATCGACAACGTGCTGCGGCCGCTGCTGGTCCGGCGCAGCGCCGATCTGCCGCTGCTGCTGATCTTCATCGGCGTCATCGGCGGGCTGATCGCCTTCGGCCTGCTCGGCCTGTTCGTCGGCCCGGTCGTGCTGGCCGTGGCCTACACGCTGCTGATGACGTGGATCAAGGACGAGCCGATCCCTCCTTCCACCGTCGCCTAG
>DAIMIM010000552.1:0-2106 GCA_036722755.1 Caldimonas sp.
GTCGTCATCGGCTACCTGACCGTCGGGCCGATGCTGTTCGGCAACTTCTTCCGCGGCGCGATCGTCGTCTTCAACGGTCAGCACCCGGCGATGGAAGAGCTCGGCCACGACTGGCACGACCCGTTCACGATGGCGCTGCATTCGCTGGCCGGCCCGGTCTTCTGGATGGCGCTGGCCGGCGTCGTCGTCTCATGGTTCTTCTACCTGAAGCGCCCGGAGATCCCGGCCGCGATCCAGCGCCGCTTCGCCTTCGTCTACCGCGTGCTCGACAACAAGTACTACTTCGACTGGTTCAACGAGCACGTGCTGTCGCGCGGCGCGCTTCTCCTCGGCAGGGCGTTCTGGAAGGGCGGAGACGTCGGCATCATCGACGGCGTCGTCATCGATGGCTCGGCCAGCGTCGTCGGCCGCGTGGCGCGCTCGACGCGGGCCTTGCAGAGCGGCTATCTCTATTGGTACGCCCTGGTGATGATCGTCGGCGTGATCGGCCTGATGACATGGCAGCTCTGGCCCTTCCTCGGCAACGTACTCGGTCGATGAAGCCCCCACGCTCACTTCGTTCGCCGCCCCCCGAGGGGGCGTCGCCGGCCTTGGGGCGGCCCGGCGGCCGACGATTCCCGTGACCAACGACATGCCTCTGCTCAGCCTCGCCATCTGGCTGCCCATCGTGTCGGGCGTGCTGCTGCTCGCCTTTGGCAGCGACGCGCGCGCCAATGCCGTCCGCTGGTCGGCGCTCGTGGCCGCGCTGGCGAGCTTTCTCGTCACGATCCCGCTCATCACCGGCTTCAACACCTCGACAGCGGCGCTGCAGTTCGTCGAGAAACACCGCTGGATCGAGCGCGTCGCCTCGTACTACCTGCTCGGTGTCGACGGCCTCTCGGTCTGGTTCGTGCTGCTCACGGCCTTCATCACCGTCATCGTCGTCGTCTCGGCCTGGCAGGTGATCACCGAGCGCGTCAACCAGTACATGGGCGCGTTCCTGGTGCTCTCGGGCCTGCTCGTCGGCGTCTTCTGCGCCATGGACGGGCTGCTGTTCTACGTGTTCTTCGAGGCGACGCTGATCCCGATGTATCTCATCATCGGCGTCTGGGGCGGCCCGCGGCGCGTCTACGCCGCGTTCAAGTTCTTCCTGTACACGCTGGCCGGCTCGCTGCTGATGCTGATCGCCATCATCTACCTGTACTACAAGTCCGGCGGCAGCTTCGACATCCTGGCCTGGCACCGGTTGCCGCTCTCGCTCGACGCGCAGAGCCTGCTCTTCTTCGCCTTCTTCTTCGCCTTCGCGGTCAAGGTGCCGATGTGGCCGGTGCACACCTGGCTGCCCGACGCCCACGTCGAGGCGCCCACCGGCGGCTCGGTGGTCCTGGCGGCGATCATGCTGAAGCTCGGCGCCTACGGCTTCTTGCGCTTCTCGCTGCCGATCACACCCGATGCGAGCCACAAGTGGGCCTGGCTCATGGTCGCGCTCTCGCTCATCGCCGTCGTCTACATCGGCCTGGTCGCGCTGGTGCAGCAGGACATGAAAAAGCTCGTCGCCTACTCGTCGATCGCCCACATGGGGTTCGTGACGCTGGGGTTTTTCATGTTCAACGAGATCGGGACCACGGGCGCCATCGTGCAGATGGTCTCGCACGGCTTCGTCTCCGGGGCGATGTTCCTGTGCATCGGCGTGCTCTACGACCGCGTCCATTCGCGCGAGATCTCCGACTATGGCGGCGTCGCCAACACGATGCCGAAATTCGCCTCGTTGGCCGTGCTGTTCGCCATGGCCAACTGCGGCCTGCCGGGCACGGCAGGCTTCGTCGGCGAATGGATGGTCATCCTCGGGGCCGTGCAATTCAAGTTCTGGATCGCCGCCATCGCCGCGTCGACCATGATCTGGGGCGCGGCCTACACGCTGTGGATGGTCAAGCGGGTCTACTTCGGGCCCATCGCCAACGCGCACGTGCGCGAGATGAAGGACGTCAACCGCCGCGAATTCGCGATGCTCGGCGTCCTCGCCGCGGCAGTGATCGCGATGGGCATCTACCCGAAACCGTTCACCGACGTCATGCACGTGTCGGTCGCGAACCTGCTTCGGCAGGTCGCCATTTCCAAGATCGCGAA
>DAIMIM010000553.1:0-2105 GCA_036722755.1 Caldimonas sp.
GCGCAGCAGCCCGGCGCCGAGCTGCATGCGCCAGTGGGTCAGATATTGCATCGGCGCCTGCCCGGTCAGTTCAACAAAGCGTTCGTGCAGCGCCGAGCGCGACAGGCCGACCTGTCGACCCAGCTCGTCCACGGTCCAGGGATCTGCCGGGCGCTCGTGCATCAGCGTGATGGCCCGTCCAACGTGGCGGTCGCGCAGGGCGCCCAGCCAGCCGGCAGACCCCGGCGCAAGCGAGTCGAGGTAGCGGCGGGCCGCGTCGACGAACACGAACTCGCTGGCTCGCTCCAGTACCGCGGCGCTGCCGGCGCGGTGCTCGCGGGACTCTGCTACCGCTTGGTCGAGCAACTGCACCGTCCACGGCCCCAGGTGGCCGGAGCGCAGGTGCATCAGGCGCGGCAGGGCGTTGATCAGGGGATTGAACGGCTTCATGTCGCAGGCCACGAAGCCGCATACCACCACCGACCCCGCCTCGTCGACAGGGCCTGGCGAGCCGGGCCGAAGCACGCCACGGTGGTAGGCGACCGTAATCGGCTTGGGGTCGTTCCGTGTGGTGAAGCGCCAATCACTGTGATCTTCCTTGGCATGCAAGCCGGGGGCGCTGGAGATCACGTGTCCGTCTCCTCGTGGAAACATCACGATGTCGCCGGGCGCGAGGCGTACCGGCGCCTCGCCGTCGGTGGCGGCCCAGCCTTCACCCCTGGCCATCAAGTGGTATGCGAGCACGTGATCTGCCCCTGGCATGAGCGCGCTCGCCAGCGAGGGGGACGCCGGTGTCTCGGCCGCCCAGTCCCCATCGAAGCTCACGTAGTAGAAGACAGCGCCGCGCAGCCGCACGCTGCGCAGTACATCGGACAAGGGGTCGTGGCTCATCGCGCAGATCGGTGTGGACGGAGTTTCGATCAAACCGCGCGGACGCGCGGCAAAGCCCTGGAGATGAATTGCCGCCACGGCGGACGCACGAGCAAATTTGCCCGACGCCGGGTGAAGCGTCAATGCCGTCGGCTCTTGAGAATGACCGCGTCGCCGCAAGCCCGCGTCGATGCCAGCCAAACCAGGAGCCAGATCCCATGACTGCCGTCGTCGACAAACCCGCCCCCGATTTCACGGCCATCAAGCAGCGCCAACAGGCCACCTGGGCCAGCGGCAACTACGCCGCCATCGGCACCACGTTGCAAATCGTCGGCGAGACGTTGGCCGAGGCCGCCGACGTGCGCGCCGACCAGGCCGTGCTCGACGTGGCCGCCGGCAACGGCAATGCCTCGCTCGCCGCTGCACGCCGACACGCGGTGGTCACGTCCACCGACTATGTGCAGGCCTTGCTTGACAAGGCCCGCGCACGTGCCCATGCCGAAGAATTGCCCATGGAGTTCCGCCTGGCCGACGCCGAAGCGCTGCCTTTCGTTGACGGTGCCTTCGACGCTGTGCTGTCCACGTTCGGCGTCATGTTCACGCCCGACCACCGCCGCGCCGCGAGCGAGATGCTTCGGGTGGTGCGTCCCGGTGGCCGCATTGCCATGGCGAACTGGACACCCGGCGGCTTCATCGGCCGCCTGTTCAAGATGATCGGCGCTCACGTGCCCCCGCCGGTCGGAGTGCAGCCGCCTTCGTTGTGGGGGACAGAGCCGCACATCGTCGAGTTGTTCGGCGCGCAGGCCACGCAGATTCGCTGCGAGCGTCGACTGTTCAACTTCCGCTACCGCTCGGCGGCGCATTGGGTTCAGACCTTCCGTGATCTGTACGGTCCCATGCACAAAGCCTTCGGCGCGCTCGACGACAACGGAGCGCAGTCGCTAGAACGCGCCATTACAGCCTTGCTCGTCGAGCTGAATGTGGCCGGGCCGGACTCGCTGGTCGTACCCGGCGAATACCTGGAAATCGTGGTCACCAAGCACTGACCCCACTCCTTCGGTGCATCGCGATGACGGATGCGAGGTGTCGCAGCAGGCCTCCACGGTGTTGGCCTGCGTCTTGATGAGGAGCTTGGTGGCCTATGTTGCGCGGCCAGCGTCGCTTAGAGGCACGGCGCGGCGGATTCGAGACGCCGGCACACCAGCCTGGCCGTCGCTCAGGCGCCCTGAAGCAGCTCGTCGCCACGGGCTGCTTCT
>DAIMIM010000554.1:0-2099 GCA_036722755.1 Caldimonas sp.
ATGGTGCGGCGCATGGACGTGAAGGAGAACTTCTTTCGCGCCGTGCTGCCGATGGCGCTCTCGCTCGCGGTCGTCGGCCTGCTGCTGCTGGCCGAGCCGGACATGGGTGCCTTCCTCGTCATCGCCACGATCGCGATGGGCATCCTCTTTCTCGGCGGCGTCAACGGCCGCATGTTCCTCATCATCAGCACCGTGTTGACGGGCGCGTTCGTGCTGATGATCACGACCTCGGACTGGCGGCGCGAGCGCATTTTCGCGTACCTCAACCCGTGGGACGACAAGTACACGCTCGGCAAGGCCTACCAGCTCTCGCACTCGCTGATCGCCTTCGGCCGCGGCGAGATCTTCGGCCAGGGGCTCGGCTCGAGCATCGAGAAGCTCCACTACCTGCCCGAGGCGCACACCGACTTCCTGCTGGCGGTGATCGGCGAGGAGCTCGGCTTCGTCGGCGTCGCCTCGGTCATCGTCGCCTTCTTCTGGCTGGCCCGCCGGCTCTTCCACATCGGCCGCCAGGCGATCGCCCTCGACCGCGTGTTCGCGGGCCTGTTCGCCCAGGGCGTCGGCATCTGGTTCGGCGGCCAGGCCTTCATCAACATGGGCGTCAATCTCGGCGTGCTGCCGACCAAGGGCCTGACGCTGCCGCTGATGAGCTACGGCGGCTCGGCCATCGTCATGAACATGATCGCGCTGGCGATCGTGGTCCGCGTCGACATCGAAAACAGGCAACTCATGCGCGGAGGCCGCGCATGAGTCGCGACGTGGCACCGCCGCGGCGCGGCGCGGGCGCGACAGCGCTCGCGATGCCTGTTTCGGCGAGGCTCATGTCGCGCAGCGACGTGAAGCGCACGCAGTGCGCGTGCCAGAGCCAAAACAGTCGGATGCGCGGAGGCCGCGCATGACGCGCCATCTCGTCGTCGTCGCTGCCGGCACCGGTGGCCATGTCATTCCCGGCCTGGCCGTCGCGCGCGAAATGGTCCGGCGCGGCTGGACGGTGAGTTGGCTCGGCACGACCGCAGGCATGGAGAACCGGCTCGTGCCGCCCGCAGGCTTCGCGCTCGACCGCTTGCCCTTCTCCGGCCTGCGCGGCAAGGGCCTGCTCGGCAACCTCGCGGGGGCGCTGCGCATGTTCGGCGCGCTGGCGCGCTCGGTCTCGCTGCTGCGCCGACGAGATCCCGCCGCCGTGCTCGGCATGGGCGGCTACGTCTGCGTTCCCGCGGGCTGGGCCGCGAAGCTGCTCGGCCGGCCGCTCGTGCTCATGAATGCCGATGCCGCGCTGTTGCTGAGCAACCGCGCCCTCCTGCCGGCGGCGCGCCGCGTTGCGTTCGGCTTCGATGGCGAGGCGGCCGCGCAGGTCGGCGCCAAGGCGGTCGTGACGGGCAATCCGGTGCGCGAAGAGATCGAGACCATGACCGAGCCCGCCGCGCGATTCGTCGGACGGCAGGGCTCGCTTCGCCTGCTGGTCGTCGGCGGCAGCCTCGGCGCCAAGGCGCTCAACGACTGCGTGCCCGAGGCGCTCGGGCTGATGGCGAGCGAGACGCGTCCGCAAGTGACGCACCAGACGGGCGAAAGCGCTGCCGAGGGCGTTCGCGCCGCCTATGCGGGCCGCGCGATCGACGCCACCGTTCGCCCGTTCATCGACGACATGGCCGCGCAGCTCGCGGCCTGCGACGTGATCGTCTGTCGCGCCGGGGCCATCACGGTGAGCGAACTGTGCGCGGCCGGGGTGCCCGCGGTGCTGGTGCCGCTTGTGGCGAGCACCACCACCCACCAGCGCGACAACGCGGCGTGGATGGCCGGCCACGGCGCGGCGATCCACCTGCCGCAAACCGAGCTCTCGCCGCGCCGCCTCGCCGAGCTTCTCGCCGGCCTGACGCGCGACGCGCTGCTGGCGATGGCGACGAAGGCGCGGGCCCTGGCCAGGCCGCACGCCGCCTCGCGGGTCGCCGACGAGATCGAAAGCCTGGTGGCTGCATGAGCGGCGCCGGGCCGTTCCCAAGCCGCTCCCGCCCCCTCGGGGGGCAGGCGCGAAGCGCCGTGGGGGCACCATGAAGCACGCCGTCAAGCACATCCACTTCGTCGGCATCGGCGGCGCCGGCATG
>DAIMIM010000555.1:0-2093 GCA_036722755.1 Caldimonas sp.
CGGCCGATGACGCGCAGCTTGACGATGGTGAAGAGCTGCGCGTCGCTGCCGAGCAGCGCGTCGACGCCGCTCGCTTCGAGCAGGCGACGCAGTCGCCCGGCCGGCTCGTCGGCGCCGACGACGGTGACGAGGGTGGCCTGCGCGCCGAGCGTCTTGACGTTGAGGGCGACGTTGGCGGCGCCGCCGAGACGCTCTTCCTCGCGCTCGACGCGCACGATCGGCACCGGCGCTTCCGGCGAGATGCGTTCGACGGCGCCGAACCAGTAGCGATCGAGCATCGCGTCGCCGACGACGAGAACGCGCGCCGCGGCCAGGCGCTCCCGGCTCGGTGGCGCCATCATGAATCCTCCAGACGACGCGGCGGGTAGGTGTCCCAACCGAGGCAGCCGGGACACTGCCAGAAATAGTGCTCGGCCTCGAAGCCGCAGGCGGCGCAGCGATAGCGGTGCAAGGGCCTGGCGGCGCGGCGCACGGCGTCGCGGACGGCGCTCGCCTCGGCGGGAGCGAGGCCGTTCGACGCGGGCGCGGATTCGGCAGCCGATTCGGCGGGCGCCGTGCGCGCGGTCAGCAACGCCTGCGCGGAAGCCATCGTCGGATGTTCGCGCAGATGGGCGAGCAGCCGTGCCTGGCGCGCCTGGGCGTCCGGCTGCAGGGCGCCGATCGCTTCGAGGAGATCGAGGGTCGGGGTCTTCTCGTAGAGCGCGTTGAGCCGCTCGAGCGCCGATGGCTGCTGGCCGGCGGCACGCGCGCTCGCGGCATAGCGGCGCGCGACCAGGTTGAACGACGCCGGCTGCACGGTCATCAAGATGTTCCACAGGCGCATCGCCTCGCCGTGGTCGCCGCGTGCGGCTGCCCGTTCGCCGGACAGCACGAGTGGCCGGGCATCGCGCGGAGCCGTCTCGCGCGCGGCGGCGAGCGCCGCCTCGGCGGCCTCCGGCTGGTTCGACGCGTCGGCCTCGAGCGCGATTTCGCATTCGTAGTGGGCGATCCGCGACGCGAACGATCCCGTTCCGCTCTTCTCGAGCTGGCGACCGATCTCGACGGCGGCGCGCCAGTCGCGCGCGCGCTCGTGCAGATCGAGCAGGGCCAGCCTCGACTCGGTGTCGAAGACGGTGCCGGCCAGCGCCTGGTAGGCGGTCTCGGCACGGTCGAAGAGGCCGGCCTTCATGAAGTCCTGCGCGAGCTCGTACTGGGCCCGGTCGCGATCGCTTTTCGGCAGATCGGCGCGGCCGAGCAGGTGCTGGTGCACCCGGACCGCGCGTTCGTATTCGCCGCGACGGCGAAACAGGTTGCCGAGAGCGAAGTGCAGCTCGGACGTGTCGGGGTCGTGCTGGACGGCTTCGATGAAGGCGTCGATGGCCTTGTCCTGCTGCTCGTTGAGCAGCAGGTTCAAGCCCTTGTAGTAGAGCTTGGGCGACTCGTGCTGCTCGCGTCGCCACTGCCGCCCGTCGAGTCGCGATGCCAGCCAGCCGAGCACGAAGCCGACGGCGAAGGCCAGCGGCACCCAGAGCAGCCACTGCGGCTCAAAGTCCATCGCGTGGCGGGTGTGTCATGGCGGGATCGAATCCGCTCGCTGCAGGTGGCGGCGCAGGCACCGGCACGGGGACGCGCGCGGTTTCGCGGCGAGCGATGCGGCGGTGCCGCCACCAGCTCGGAACCATCGCGAAAATGCCGAAGCCGCAGCCCAGGCCGAAGGCGGCGAGGACGATGAAGATCATCGGCGCATGCCATTCGTAGCCGAAGTAGAAACGGACGACCGCCGGGTCCTCGTTCTTGAGCGCGAACGCGAAGAGGCTGAAGAAGACGGCCGCACGCACCAGCCAGACGAAGATGCGCATCGAATCGCGCCTGCCGTGCGGTCAGTCGGCTGCGGGGACGAGCGCCGTGGCGGCCGCGTCGTGCTCGCCGCGCATCGCGCCGACGCGCGCGTCGACCGCCTCGCGCAGCGCCTTGCCCGGCTTGAAGTGAGGCACCAGCTTTTCCGAGATCACGACCTGCTCGCCCGAGCGCGGGTTGCGGCCCACGCGCGGCGGCCGCCGGTTGATCGAGAAGCTGCCGAAGCCGCGGATCTCGATGCGGTGGCCGCGCGCCAG
>DAIMIM010000556.1:0-2086 GCA_036722755.1 Caldimonas sp.
CAAGTGAGGTCGGGGGCTGCTCGACGACGGCGCGACGGTATCGGCGCAGATGGATCGCGACTCGAAGGCGGCCGCGGCTGCGCGCGCAGTGGCGTCGATGATGCTCGACGCGGCGCTGGCGCCCGAGCCAGGGCGGTTGACAGACCCTAGTCGCCGCCGAGGAGATGCCGATCGCGCAGCTCGCGCTTGAGCACCTTGCCGATCGCGCTGCGCGGCAGCTCGTCGATGTAGTGCAAGGCGGCCAGGCGCTGCGTCTTGCCGATGCGCCGGTTGAACCAGCCGAGCAGCGCCGCTTCGCTGTCGCCCCCGCCGACCTTCGGCACGACGAACGCGACCGGTGTCTCGCCCCATTGTTCCGAGGGCACGCCGACGACCGCCGCGTCGGCCACGCCGGCGTGCTCCCGCAATACGCTTTCCAGGTCGCTCGGATAGATGTTGAAGCCGCCACTGATGACCATGTCCTTCTTGCGGTCCAGCAGGGTGAGAAAGCCGTCGGCGTCGAAGCGGCCGACATCGCCGGTGCGGATGAAGCGCTCGCCCTCGGGGCTGGTCCATTCGGCGTCGCGCGTCTTGTCCGGCTGGCGGTGGTAGCCGGTCATCATCGCGCCCGAGCGGCCCACCACCTCGCCCATCTCGCCGGGCGCGACCTCCCTGCCCTCGTCGTCGATCAGGCGAACGTCGTGCCCTTCCATCGGCTTGCCCACCGTGTGCAGCTTGTCGGGATGCTCGTGCGCGGCGAGGCCGCAGCTGCCGCCGCCTTCGGTCATGCCGTAGAACTCGACCAGGCCGCCCGGCCAGCGCGCCAGCACGTCGGCCTTCAGCGCCGCCGCGAACGGCGCGCTGGTGCAGAACTTCAGCTTGAACGACGACAGGTCGAAGCTCGCGAACTCCGGCAGCGCCATCAGCCGCTGGTACTGCACCGGCACCAACATCGTGTGGGTGGCATGGTGAAGCTCGGCCAGCCGCAGGTACTCGACCGCATTGAACTTCGCCATCAGCACCGCGCTGCCGCCCCAGGCCAGCGTCGGCAGGAAGGCGACCAGCGTGGTGTTCGAGTACAGCGGCGTCGCGATCAGCGTCACGCTCGCCGGCCCGTAGCCGAAGGCCGCGCCGCCGCGGCGCAGCTGGGCCCAGCGCATCGCGTTCGGCTGGACGATGCCCTTGGGCGTGCCCGTCGTGCCCGACGAATAGATGATGTTGAAGGCCCAGTCCGGGCCGGGCGAGACGGGCGTCGCGACGGCAGCGGGCGGCGCCAGCCAGCGATCCAGGTCGAGGCCTGTGGACGAGCCGTCGAGCGCCACGCGCGCGACCGCGGCCGTGCCGGCGGGGCCGAAGCCCTCGGCCGCTGCGGCATCGAGAAACAGCAGCTTGGCGCCCGAGTCGCTCAGCATGCCGCTCAGGCTCTTGCTCGTTTCGCCCGGCGCCAGAGGCGCGACGACGACGCCGGCGCGCAAGGCGCCGAGAAAGATCGCCGCGTAGTTCACCGAGGCGCTGGCGCAGATGGCAATTGCATCGCGCGCCTGCACGCCGTCGCGCTGCAGGCTGGCGGCCACACGGTCCATCAACGCGTCTAGGGTGCCATAGCTGAGCGTGTGCCCGGGGTCGACCAGCGCCGCGTGGTCCGGGTCGCGCCGCGCGTGTCTGCCAATCAGGTCGGCGACGCGGCCGAACTCCTCATCGAACGGGGTGGCGATGCTGTCCAAGGTGCCTTTCGTCGTCTCGGCAATGCGCGCCGCTTCAACATTCTGTTACATTGCAAAAACAGCTCGTGAGAGCAATGCAAGGAGACCATCATGAGCGGAGCCGTACACGCCCAGAAGTACCAGGAATCCAGGATCGAAGACGAGCCCATTCTCGGCTCGGTGCTGACCTTTCCGGATGGGCGGATCCAGCCGCTGACTTTCATGGAAAAGGTTCTCGTCTTCCTGCGCCTGACCAACGCCAAGCTGCTCGAGGCCCGCTATCTCAAGCGGGCCAATGCCTGAGTAGCTCGCGCTAGCCCCTACCGCTCGCGTCGAGCGGTCGCCTCGACCGAGGCCCCGACCCGCTCGAAGCATGACGGGCCGGCACCGGGCCGATCGTTCGC
>DAIMIM010000557.1:0-2071 GCA_036722755.1 Caldimonas sp.
ACCGCGTCGGCGCGCACGAGCAGCTGCGCGCCTATGGCCGCATCCTCGGCGTGCCCGTGCACACCGCGCACGACCGCGCGTCGCTCGAAGACCTGCTCGAGCTGCTCGGCGGCAAGAAGATGGTGTTGATCGACACCGCCGGCATGGCGCAGCGCGACGCGCGCACCCAGGAGCTGCTCGAGATGCTCTCGCACCGCTCGATCCAGCGCCTGCTCGTCATCAACGCCGCGTCGCAGGGCGAGACCATCGAGGATGTCGTCACGGCCTACCGCGCGACCACCTGCGCCGGCGTCGTGCTCAGCAAGCTCGACGAAGCCGTCAAGCTCGGGCCCGCCATCGACGCGGCGATCCGCCACAAGCTCAAGATCGTCGGCGTCGCCAACGGCCAGCGCGTCCCGGAAGACTGGCATCACCTGTCGGCGAGCGCGCTGGTGCAGCGGGCGTTGCGCGGTGGCGGCAGCTCGGCCTGGCGCTTCGACGCCAGCGAGATGAACCTGGTCTTCGCCGCGCCGCAAGGCACGGTGTCGCGCAGTGCCGCGGTGGCTGCATGAGCGCCACGACCCCGCCCACCACGTTCAAGGTCACGCCATGACGCTGCCGATCGACCCGCGCAACGACCAGGCCGCCGGTCTGCGCCAGATGTTCGCGCATCGGCGCATCCGCTTCGTGCCGGTCGTCTCCAATCCGCACATCGGCTTCGGCGGTGTGCTGCTCGAGCGGCTGTGCACCGCGTTCGCCGAGCGCCAGGCGAGCACGCTCGTCGTCGACGCGGCCGAGAACGCAGGCAGCGCCGGCGAGATGGCGCTGGTCGATCTCGGCCAGTGCATCGAGCGGTTGTCGACGCGGGTGTCGTACCTCGCCGCCAACGGCTTGCCGATCCGCTTCGTCGACGCCGCCGGCTCGACCCGCGGCTTGTTGCAGCGCATCGCCGAGGTCGCGCCAGAATCCGACATCGTCCTCGTGCATGCCAGCGCGAGCGAGCTCTGCCGCCTGTTTTCGCAGAAGCGCGCGGGCGCGGCTGCAGGCGAGTCGCCGTATCCGATCGTCCTGGCCGAAGACCACCCGGGCAGCGTCACGCACGCCTATGCGGCGATGAAGCTGCTGGCCCAGCGCGCCGGCCTGCCGGTGTTCGACCTCGTGCTCGGCGCGGCGCCGCAATCGCCGCGCGCCGGCCGCATCGCGACCCAGCTCGCCGCGTGCACCGACATGTATTTCGGCGGCGTGCTGCGCGACTGGGCACGCGTCGATCCCGCAGGCGACGCGACCGAGCCGCCCGGTGGTGACCTGCGCCTGCTCGTCGCGCACCGTCTCGCCGACCAACCCGCGCGCCCGAACCGCGCCACTGCGTCCGCCAGCGTCGCGTTCTCATGATCTCCGGAGCCGCCATGTACACCGCCAAAGGCCAGCTGGACCTGAACTCGACGCTGAAGCAGTACAGCGGTCTGGTTCGTCGCCTGGCCCACCAGATGATCGCCAAGCTGCCGGCCAACGTCGAGATCGACGACCTGATCCAGGTCGGCATGATCGGCCTGACCGACGCGCTCTCGCGCTTCGACGCGGCCCAGGGCGTGCAGTTCGAGACCTTCGCGACGCAGCGCATCCGCGGCGCGATGCTCGACGAACTGCGCGGCAACGACTACCTCTCGCGCGGCACGCGCAAGCAGCAGCGCTCGATCGAATCGGCGGTCGCCAAGCTCGAGCAGCAGTTCGGGCGCGCGCCGGTCGAGAGCGAGATCGCCAAGGAAATGGGCATCTCGCTCAACGACTACCAGGAGTTGCTCGGCAAGGTCCGCGGCACCCAGCTCGTATATCTCGAGGACATGTCGGGCGCCGACGGCGACAGCGACTTCCTCGACCGCCACGTCGCCGACGAGGACGTCAATCCGCTGGCCCAGCTGCAGGATCACCGCATGCGCACGGCGCTGGTCGAGGCGATCAAGGTCCTGCCCGAGCGCGAGCAGTACGTGATGAGCATGTACTACGAGCACGACATGAACCTGAAGGAGATCGCGGCGGTGCTGAAGGTGACCGAGTCGCGCGTCTGCCAGCTGCACAGCCAGTCGATCGCGCG
>DAIMIM010000558.1:0-2057 GCA_036722755.1 Caldimonas sp.
CGCAAGAACAAGCGCGCCAAGGACATCGACTTCAAGGAGCTCAACGGCAAGGACCACTCCGACAGCTTCCTGCTGCTCGAGTCCGGCCGCGCCGACGCGTTCGTCATGGACGGCCAGATCCTGGCCGGCCTGATCTCGAAGGCGAAGAACCCGTCCGAGTTCAAGATCGTCGGCGAGCCGCTCAGTGTCGAGCCGATCGCGATCATGTACCGCAAGGACGACCCGGCCTTCAAGAAGATCGTCGACGACAGCGTCCGGGCGATGGCCAAGAGCGGCGAAGCCGCCAAGCTCTACGACAAGTGGTTCATGAAGCCGATCCCCCCGTCCAACACGACGGTCGGTCTGGCCGCCAGCGAGGCGACCAAGGCGGCGTGGGCCAACCCGAGCGACAAGCCGCTCGAGGACTACGCCCAACCTTGAAGATGGCGCGTTCGTCAAGGACCGGCGCACAAGGTAAGTCCTAGCGCCTGCCGGCGCGGACTTTGCTTACAGTGGTTCGAAGCGCGGCGCGGAGCCATCCGCGGCGCGCTTTTTCATTCCTGAGAGCCGTGCACCGAGGGCTCCCGAGCGGAGGTGGGATTTGGGCAACTGGGACTGGCAGGTTCTCCTGCACGACACGGGCGGCGGCGAAACCTATCTGCACTGGATGATGTCGGCCTGGGGCTGGACGTGCTCGGTCGCGGTGCTGTCGCTGATCGTCGCGCTGGTGGTCGGCTCGATCATCGGCATCCTGCGGACGACGCCGAATCCGTGGTTCGTCGGCTTCGGCAACGCCTGGACCGAGTTCTTCCGCAACATTCCCTTGCTGGTGCAGATCTTCCTCTGGTACCACGTCATCCCGTCGATCTTCCTGTCGCTGCGCGCGGTGCCGAGCTTCGTGCTCGTGGTCTTGGCGCTCGGCTTCTTCACCTCGTCACGGATCTCCGAGCAGGTGCGCGCCGGCATCAATGCGTTGCCGAAGGGCCAGCGCTACGCCGGCCTGGCGATGGGCCTGACGCTGCCGCAGACGTATCGCTACGTGCTGCTGCCGATGGCCTACCGGATCATCATCCCGCCGCTCACCAGCGAGTCGATGAATATCTTCAAGAACACGTCGGTCGCGTTCGCCGTGAGCATCGCCGAGCTGACGATGTTCGCGCTGCAGGCGTCGGAAGAGACCTCCCGCTTCGAGGAGATCTTCATCCCGGTCACGTTCCTCTACTTCATCTCGGCGTTTGCCATCAACCGGATCGCCGCGTCCATCGAAAAGCGCGTTCGCGTGCCCGGCATGCTGGGCGGTGCGAAATGAATCGCCTCGACTTCTCGTTCTTCGACTGGAACGTCGTTTCCAGCTTCATCCTCAAGGGCCTCTACTTCTCGGTGGAGCTGACGATCATCGCCATGATGGGCGGGATCGTCCTCGGTACCCTGCTGGCGCTGATGCGGCTGTCCGAGAAGCCCTGGCTCGTGCAACCGGCCGCCGCCTACGTCAACCTGTTCCGCTCGATCCCGCTGGTGATGGTGATCCTCTGGTTTTTCCTGCTCATCCCGAAGCTGATCGGCCATTCGCTCGGCGGGCAGCTCTCGGCGATCATCACGTTCACCTTCTTCGAGGCCGCGTACTACTCCGAGATCATGCGCGCCGGCATCCAGAGCGTGCCGCGCGGCCAGGTCGGCGCCGGCTATGCGGTCGGCATGACGTACGCGCAGTGCATGAAGCTGGTGGTGCTGCCGCAGGCCTTTCGCAACATGCTGCCGGTGCTCTTCACGCAGACGATCATCCTGTTCCAGGACACGTCGCTCGTCTACGCCGTCGGCGAGTACGACCTGCTGAAGGGCTTCGAGGTCGCAGGCAAGAACTACAACCGGCCGATCGAAACCTATCTCATCGCGGCGGTCGTCTATTTCGTCATCTGCTTCTCGCTGTCGATGCTCGTGCGCCAGCTGCAGAAAAAAATCGCCATCATCCGCTGAGCCCAAGCCGGTAGCCGCAACATGATCGACATCAAGAACATTTCGAAGTGGTACGGCAGCTTCCAGGTGCTGACCGATTGCACGACCGCGATCCAGAAGGGCGA
>DAIMIM010000559.1:0-2044 GCA_036722755.1 Caldimonas sp.
AAGCGCACGCGCAGCCTGCCGCCGAACCTGCGCCCGGACGACAGCCGCGAACTGAGCTTCGCAGGCTGGAAGCTGGACACCGTGCACCGGCACCTGGTATCGCCGGCCGGCGTGGTGGCCTCGCTCAGCGGCGCGGAGTTCCGCCTGCTGCAGATCTTCCTCGCCCATCCGAACCGCGTGCTGAACCGCGACCAGTTGATCGACCTGACTCAGGGGCGCGAGGCCGACCCGCTGGACCGCAGCATCGACGTGCAGGTCAGTCGCCTGCGCCACCGGTTGGGTGACGACCCGAAGGACCCGCAGCTGATCAAGACCGTGCGCGGCGAGGGTTACGTGCTGGCGGTGGCGGTGACGGGACGGCCGTGAAGCTCTCGCCGTGGCCGCGTTCGCTGTTCGGTCGCCTGGCGGCCGTGCTGGCCGTGGGTCTGGTGCTGGCGCAGGGGCTCAGCGCCTGGATCAACTGGGCCGAGCGCGACCGCGTGCTGCTCGAGGCTGCGGGCATGCAGCCCGTCCAGCGCATTGCCGACATCGTGCGCCTGCTCGACTCCCTGGACGCACCGGATCGCGCGCGCATCGTGCGCATCTTCAGTGTGCCGCCGTTGGTGCTCGCGCTCGACCGCCAGCCGCCGGCCGCGCAAGCCGGTGGCAACACCGGGGTGCATGCGCAGATGTTCGCCGCGATGCTGACGGCCGCGCTCGGCGACGACCGGAAGGTCCAGGTCGCGGCCCGCGCCGACTCGGCCTCGGATCCGCGGCCAGCCGGCCCTTGGGCCGGGCGCCACGCGATGATGATGGACCCCGGCAATGGCATGGGTGGCCGGGGCCCGGGGCCGGGCGGCATCCGGCTGATCACGCAGGTGCAGCTCGAGGACGGCCAGTGGGCGAGCTTCGACACGGCGCTGCCGCGTGAAGCGACGAGCCTCCCGGCCCGGTTGCTGCTGACGCTGACGGTGCTGCTGGTGGTCGTGCTGGCACTGTCCTTCATCGCCGTGCGCTGGCTCAGCCGTCCGCTGCGCACGCTGGCCGAAGCGGCCGAGGGCCTGGGCAAGAACATCCACGCGGCGCCCTTGCCCGAGGGCGGGCCGACCGAGGTGCGCCAGGCCGCGCAGGCCTTCAACACCATGCAGTCGCGCCTGGTGAGCTACATCGACGACCGCACGCATGTGCTGGCGGCGATCTCGCACGACCTGAAGACACCGTTGACGCGACTTCGGCTGCGCGTCGAACTGCTGGACGACGATGACACGCGCGCGAGGTTCGACAAGGACCTGGGCGAGATGCAGTCCATGGTGACTGATGCACTGGCAGCGCTGCGTGGGCTGGACGCGCCGGCGCAGTCGGTCCCGGTGGACATGACGGCGCTGCTCGAGAGCCTGCAGGCGGACAACCGGGAGCAGGGCCGGTCGATCGAGATCGAGGGGCGCGCGGTGTCGCCGCTGACGGGTGATCCGCTGCGGCTGAAACGCTGCGTCGGCAACCTGCTGGACAACGCGGTGATTTACGGACAGCGGGCCCATGTCAGCGTCGAGGACGGTCCGCAGTCCATGACGCTTCGCATCCGTGACGAAGGACCCGGAATTCCCGAGGCCATGCTCGAGCGCGTGTTCGACCCGTTCTTCAGGCTCGAGGCCTCGCGCAGCCGGGAGACAGGAGGCACCGGCCTGGGGCTGAGCATCGCGCGCAACATCGCGCGTGCGGCGGGTGGCGACGTATGGATTCACAACCGGCCATCGGGAGGACTGGAAGCCGTCCTGGTGCTGCCCAGGTGATCCTGGGCTCCGCTTCAGGCCGACGACGATCACCGTGGCGCCTGGCTTGGTGATACGGTGTCGGCGACGCGAGTGACCCTTTTCGAATGTCGAGCCGAGTTCGGATCGACGAACCGAGCAGCCGGTTGTGGCCGGCACGGTGTCGGCCATGACCGACCCGCTGCAGCTCTCCCCAAAACCAGCCATTCGTCAATCAGGATGGCCATCAGACAGCTCAGGCCTGCGGCTTGGCGCTTGTCCTCGGAGCGCGCCGCAGCCGCAAGGCATTGGTGATC
>DAIMIM010000560.1:0-2038 GCA_036722755.1 Caldimonas sp.
CCGAGTGGCCGGAAGGCCGCGACGAGGCGCTGCGCCGCGAGCGCGAGCAGCTGCGGGTGCGCTCGCGCGACGTGCTCGAGCACATCGAGCGCGTGCTGACGCACGTCCGCCGGCTCGAAGCCTCGTCGGAAGCGGCGGTGCAGATGCATTTCTCGGAACAGAGCAACCGCACCAACGACATCATGCGGGCGCTGACGGTGCTGACGGCGATCTTCCTGCCGCTCAACCTCGTCACCGGCTTCTTCGGCATGAACTTCGAGGGCTTGCCGCTGATCCACAGCGCCAAGGGCTTCTGGATCGTCTTCTTCGTCATGCTCGCGCTCGACGTCGGCATGAGCGCCTATTTCTGGCGCAAACGTTATCTGAGCAAGCCCTGAACGTCGCACGCGACGGGTTCGTCTTCAACGGGCGAACGCTGGTCTTGGTGGCGCTGCTGACCATCACCTGGGGTCTCAACTGGCCCATCATGAAGGTCGGCGTGACGGGCTACCCGCCGCTCTATTTCCGCACGTTGTCGATGTGGCTCGGCCTGCCAGTCCTCTGGAGCGTGCTGCGAGTGCGCGGTGTTGCCTTGACGATTGCCCGCCGCGACTGGCGCGCGGTCGGTCTGCTCGCTGTCACGAACATGATCGTCTGGCACGTCGTGATCATCCTCGCGGTGCAGGCGCTGTCGTCCGGCCGCGCGGCGATCCTCGGCTACACGATGCCGATCTTCTCGGCGGCTTGGGGCGTCGCCTTGTTCGGCGAACGCCTGAGGCGGCGCCACGTCGTCGGCATCGCCGCCGCTGCGGCTGGCGTCGCGCTTCTGCTCTGGCATGAGTTCGACTCCATCTCGGGACGGCCGCTGGCAGCCCTCGGCATGCTCGTCGCCGCGGCGTGCTGGGCGCTTGGAACGCAACAGATGCGGCGCACCGCCATCGCCGCGCCGACGCTCGCCATCGCCTTCTGGATGACGCTGCTCACCGCGCTTGTCATGAGCGCGGCAACGCTGGCGTTCGAGCGTGAGCGCTGGTCGACTCCCGATGCGACGACGCTCGCCGCCATCGTCTACAACGGCGTCGTCATCTTCGGCTTCACGCAGCCGCTCTGGCTGATCATGGCGCGCACGCTGCCGCCGCTCGCCTCGAGCATGTCGGTGATGATGATCCCGGTGCTCGGCACGCTCGCCGGTGCGTGGTGGCTCGGGGAGAAGTTGCACTGGCAGGACGGCGCTGCCATCGTCCTCGTGCTGGTTGCGATCGGCTCGGTCATGCTGCCGGGACGACGCCGGCCTCAGCGCGCGTAGGGATCGGCGAAGCCGAGCGCGACGACGATCCGTCTTTCGCGCGCTTCCATGACGACAGCGTCGGCCGCGACCTCGTGATCGAAGCCCTGCGCATGCAGCGCCCCGTGCACGATCAGATGCGCGTAGTGCGCGACGAGGTCGATGCCCTGCTCTTTCGCCTCGCGTTCGACGACGGGCGCGCACAGCACGAGATCGGCAACCACACGCGGGTCGCTGTCGTACGCGAAGGTCAGCACGTTCGTGGCGTGGTCCTTGTTCCGGAACCGCCGGTTGAGCGACTGCCCTTCATCGGTGCCGACGATGCGCAAGGTGATCTCGGCGGGCCGGGCGAGGGCCGCCCGCAGCCACCGTGCGACACGGTGGCGCGGCAGCAGCGCGCGATGGGCACGGTCCGCGAACTGCAACGACAGGCTCAGCGCGTCGCGCGACAGGCTGGCGCTCACCTCAGCGCCTGTCCTCGTCGGCCCGCGCCGCATCCGCCCGCCCGTAGGCCTCGACGATCCGCGCCACGAGCGGATGGCGCACCACGTCGGCCGACGTGAAGTGCGTCGTCGCGATGCCCTCGACCTTGTCCAGGATGCGCTCGGCCTCGACCAGGCCGGACATCGTGCCCTTCGGCAGATCGATCTGGCTCGTGTCGCCGGTGACGACGGCCTTCGAGCCGAAGCCGATCCGCGTCAGGAACATCTTCATCTGCTCGGGCGTCGTGTTCTGCGCCTCGTCGAGGATGACGAAGGCGTGGTTGAGCGTGCG
>DAIMIM010000561.1:0-2037 GCA_036722755.1 Caldimonas sp.
CGGCGCTGGTTGCGGCGCTCGTCGCTGCCATGGCGCTGGCCGCGGTGATCGCCGCGTTCGCGCCGATCGGCACGCCGGTCGCGCCGATCGCCGGCCTCGCCGCGCTGGCCTTGCCGATCGTCTCGTCGCTGCAGTTCTACGCCGGCTACCCGCTGCGCGTCGTCACTGCCGAAGCGAGCACGGCCGTGCTCGGCCTGTTCGGCTTCGCCGCATCGCGCCAGGGCAGCGCGATGCAGGTCGACGGCCACCTCGTCATCGTCGACGCGCCGTGCTCGGGCGTGCAGATGGTCTGGATGGCGTACTTCTGCGCCTGCGCGATCGCCTGCTGGCGCGGCTTGCCGGAAGGCACGTTCGCCAGGCGTGTGGCCGGTGTCGGCGGCATCGTTCTGGCCGGCAACATCGCCCGCAACTGCCTGCTGGTCGGGCTCGAGGCGCGCGGCGTGGCGGCGTCGCCGCTGCTGCACGAAGCGATCGGCCTGGTCCTCCTCGCGCTCGTCTGCGCCGCGGTCGTGGCCCTGATGGCGCGTGCGCCCATCGCGCCGGCGACGCGCAACTGCGTGTTCCCGTCGGAAGGCGTTCAACTGCAAGGGCGGATGGCCGCCGCGCTCGCGGCCATGCTCGTTCTCTGCGCGCTCGTGCCGGTCGCCACGTCGGCGATGTCGTCGCCGCCGCCAGGCGACGCGCCGGCCACGGAAGCACCGCGGCAATGGCGCGGCCGGCCGTTGCGCCCGCTCGCGCTCGACGCCGTCGAGGCGCGTTTCGCGGCGCACTTTCCCGGGCGCATCGAACGCCTGACCGACGACGCGAGCATCCTGGTGTGGCGCGAGGTGACGGCGCCGACCCGGATGCTGCATCCGGCCACCGACTGCTATCGCGGCCTCGGCTACCGCATCGACGAGGCGCGCCTCGAGCGCGACGCCGAGGCCCGGCTCTGGCGCTGCTTCGTGGCGCGGCGCGACGGCCGCGCGGTCCACGTCTGCGAGCGGATCGAGGACGCCGCGGGCGGCTCCTTCACCGACGCCTCGTCCTGGTTCTGGGCCGCCGCGCTCGGGCACTCGACCGGACCCTGGCACGCGTTTACCGTCGCGACGCCGCTCGGGAGCTCGACGTGACATCGCGTCGCGTCGCGATGGCGCTCGCCATGCTGGTCGGCGGGCCGATCGCTGCCTGCGCGCTCCTCGTCGCGACCGCCCTGTTCGCCTTGCGCGCCGCGCCGGGCGACTGGGCCGTGCGGGTCGGGCTCGGTCCGCTCGGCATGGAGCTGAGCGTTCCGGCGCTGATCCGCGTCGCGACGCACCCGCTCGGTATCCGGGCACTCGCCGGCCGCAGCATCGTCACTCGCCATGGCACGGTCCACGTGGAGCAGGGTGCGACTGCGACGTCGCTGGTGGTGCGCTGCGCGCCTTGCATCGTCGACTCGCGGCGGCTCTCGGCGCAGCCGCTGCGCCTGGCCGAGGTCGACGTGACCGTCGAGCACGGCATCGCCAACCTGATGCATGGCGAGATCCGCGCCGGCGCCGTTCATGCCGCATGGCGCGCCCGGCTCGACGCGTCCGGAACGGAGATCGAGATCGATCTGGCCGACACGCCGGTGGCCGCGCTGGTGGCCCTGTTCGGCGCGGCGGTCCCGGAGGCGGCGCGCGCGCACATCGAGGGCCGTGCCGGCGGCAAGCTGCATCTGGCGCTGCCGTCGCAGCGCTACAGCGTCGAGCCGCGCCTGGAAGGCCTCGCCGTCGATAGTCTCGGCAGCGATGTGCTGCTCGCCGCGAGCCCCGCGCCGGCCTGTGCGCGCACGCCGCGCGCGGCAAGCGCGACGGCGCCGTTCGGCGTGTGGCTGCCCCGCGCCGTCGTCGCCGCGGAGGACCAGCGCTTCTACGAGCATGCCGGATACGACCTCGCCGAGATGGTGGCGGCGTGGTCGGACGCCGGACCGGCGGCGTCGTCGGCCACCGCGCGAAGGCCGGACCTCGCCGACGATCACCGCCGCGGCGCGAGCACGCTGTCGCAGCAGCTGGCCAAGCTGCTCTACACCGGCGA
>DAIMIM010000562.1:0-2036 GCA_036722755.1 Caldimonas sp.
GGGTTGCGAAAGCCCTCGGCGCCGAAGAAGACGAGGCCGAGGCCGGTGAGCGCGAAGTGCACGCCGACCGAAACGATGAGCAGCACCAGCACGCTCGCATCGGCGAGGCGCTGGTAGGCGAGGCGGTAGACCAGCGGCCCCAGCAGGGTGACGATGGCCAGCGTCAGCGCGCTCTGCACGACCAGGTGGAAGTGGCGCGGCGCCGCCCACACCGTGAGCGCGGCCACGGCGGCCGGCAGGACCAGCGTGCGCAGGAGGCCGCGCAGCATCGCCGTCGTGGGCAGGCCGCGCCGGATCGCGTCGACGAGATCGACCGCCGCCGAGATCACCGCGAGCACGACCAGCAGCCACACCGTTCCCGGCACCTTGCCGAGCTGCAGCAAGGCCAGCGTCAGCGCGCCATAGGCGACGAACTCGCCCTGCGGTATGAAGATGACGCGGGTGACCGCGAAGACCAGCACCGTCGCCAGCGCCAGCAAGGCATAGACGGCGCCATTGGTGGCGCCGTCGAGCAGCAGGATGCCGGCGGTGGGAAGGTCGAGTCCGAACATGCCTCAGCGCCGCATCAGTGCGTCGAGACGAGTTTCCAGGCGCCGTTCTCGATCGTCAGCAGCACGCCGGTATCGGGCGTGAAGCCGAAGTGATCGGTCGCGGTGTAGTTGAGGACGCCTTGCGAGACCGGCAGGCGGCCGGTCGTCTCGAGAGCGGTCTTCAGCGCCGTGCGGAATTCCTGCGTGCCCGGCTTGCCCTTCTTCAGTGCCTCGGGAACGATCCGCTGCAGCACGAGATACGCGTCGAAGGCGTGCGCGCCGAACTGATTGGCGCTCTTCGGGCCGTAGGCCTTGTCGTATTCGGTCAGGTACTTCATGCCGATCGCCTTGCTCGGGTTGCTGTCGGGCAGCAGGTCGGCCACGGTCGCCGGACCCGAGGACACGAACGAGCCCTCGACATCCTTGCCGCCGACGCGGATGAGATCGAGCGAAGCCGCGCCGTGCGTCTGGAAGATCTTGTTGCGCGCGTAGCCGCGCTCGACCAGGCCCTTGTGCGGCATCGCCGCGCCGGAGCCCGAAGCGGCGATGAGGATCGCGTCGGGGTTGGCCTGCACGAGCTTGAGCGCCTGGCCGGTCACGCTGGTGTCGGGCCGCGCGAAGCGCTCGACGTCGATGCGCTTGATGCCGGCCTTCTCGGCCTGCGCCGTGATGTCGGTGAGCCACGCCTCGCCGTACGAATCGGTGTAGCCGAGGAAGCCGAAGGTCTTGACGCCCGTCTTCTTCCAGTACTCGACGATGGGAATCGCCATCACCGCGGTCGATTGCGGCAGGCGGAAGCTCCAGGCGTCCTTGCCCTCGGGCAGCGACGGGATCGGCGAGAGCGTGAGCTGCACGGTCTGGCCCTCGGCGGCAATCGGCGCCATCGCCACGGCGATCGGCGTGGCGGCCGAACCGAGGATGAGGTCGACGTGGTCTTCGGTGACGAAGCGGCGCGCGTTCTTCACGCCCTGCGTCGGATCGGTCGCGTCGTCGAGGATGATGACGTTGAGCTTCTCGCCGGCCACCGTCGCCGGCCACAGCATGATCCCGTTCTTGCACGGGATGCCGAGCGCCGAGGTCGGGCCGGTGAGCGGGATGCTGACGCCGATCGTGATGTCGGCGAACGCCCCGGTGGCGCCGAAGGCGATGGCGAGCGACGCGGCAACGCGGGTGATGGTCTTCATGGCTGTCTCCTGCTTGTGTTGAACGTGATCGGGAGCGGTCGGCGCGGCCTCAGCTGCACAGCGCCTGGATGTCTTCGGGGATCGGCATGGCGCGCAGGCGATCGGGATTGTCGGCGTCGCGGCGCACGAAGGCGCGCGTCTCCGTGCCTTCGCAGATGAGCGTGCCTGCGCGCGTGATACGGTGCGCCTGCACGAAGACCTTGGCGCGCCATTCCCTGACAGAGGTCTCGATGTCGAGCGTCTCGGCGTAGGTGGCGGCGGTGACGAAGCGCGTCGCGATCTCGAGCAGCGGCGTGCCGACGATGCCGCGCGTCTTCACCAG
>DAIMIM010000563.1:0-2035 GCA_036722755.1 Caldimonas sp.
AGATCACGATGGTGATCGTGCTGCTCTCGGCCAAGTTCGACGGCTGGTTCGCGGCCATCACCTTCGGTGCGCTGGTGCTCTACATCGCCTTCACCGTGACCGTGACCGAATGGCGGACCGGCTACCGGCGCGCCATGAACGAGCAGGACTCGAAGGCCAACACCAAGGCGCTCGACGCCCTGCTCAACTACGAGACCGTCAAGTACTTCTCCAACGAGTCCTTCGAGCAGGACCGCTACGACGACAACCTGCAGCGGCTCGAGAAGGCGTCGGTCAAGTCGCAGTCGTCGCTCTCGCTGCTCAACCTCGGCCAGAGCCTGATCATCGCCACGACAGTGACGTTGCTGGTCTGGCGGGCCACGGTCGGCGTCGTCGCCGGCACGATGACGCTCGGCGACCTCGTCCTCGTCAATGCGCTGATGATCCAGCTCTACATCCCGCTCAACTTTCTCGGCGTCATCTACCGCGAGATCAAGCAGTCGCTGATCGATCTGGAAAAGATGTTCGCGCTGCTCGGCCAGAACCGCGAGATCGCCGACGCGCCTGGCGCGCTGCCGCTGGTGGCGCGCGGCGGCGCCGTCCGCTTCGAGGACGTGCGTTTCGGCTACGACGCCGACCGCGAGATCCTGCACGGGGTGAGCTTCGAGATCCCGGCCGGCAAGACCGTTGCGGTGGTCGGGCCGTCGGGCTCGGGCAAGAGCACCCTGGCGCGGCTCATGTTCCGCTTCTACGACGTCAACGCCGGCCGCATCGCCCTCGACGGCCAGGACATCCGCGGCGTGACGCAGAAGAGCCTGCGCGAAGCGATCGGCATCGTGCCGCAGGACACGGTGCTCTTCAACGACACCGTCGAATACAACATCGCCTACGGCCGGACCGGGGCAAGCCGCTCCGAGGTCGAAAACGCGGCGCGCGCCGCGCACATCCACAACTTCATCGTCTCGACGCCGAAGGGCTACGACACCATGGTCGGCGAGCGCGGCTTGAAGCTCTCGGGCGGGGAGAAGCAGCGCGTGGCGATCGCGCGCACGCTGCTGAAGAACCCGCCGATCATGATCTTCGACGAAGCCACCTCGGCGCTCGATTCGGCCAACGAGCGGGCGATCCAGGCCGAGCTGCAGAACGCGGCGCGAAACCGCAGCGCGCTCGTCATCGCGCACCGGCTTTCGACCGTCGTCGACGCGCACCAGATCCTGGTCATGGAAGACGGCCGCATCGTCGAGCGCGGCACCCATGGCGAGCTGGTCGGCATGGAAGGGCGCTACGCCGAAATGTGGCGGCTGCAGCAAAGCAGCAGCGACGAGCCCGTGGCGTTCGGCTGAGCCGCATGCCCGTGGCACGAAGGTTGCGTTTCGTCTCCGGCAAAACCCTCGTTTCCGGGGCAAACCCGCTCGGGCTGTCCGCGGCGATGCCTAGAATTTCGTTGTTCCGCCGGACTGCCCGGCGCGAGGCCGTCTGCCGAGTCAGCATTTCATCCATCCAGGAGTACAAATGAAGAAAGCCTATCTCGCCAGCGCCGCGGTCCTTGCCGCAGCGTTCGCCGTCACCGGTATCGCCCATGCCGAGGACACGCTGAAGAAGATCAAGGACAGCGGCGTCATCACCGAAGGCGTTCGCGAATCTTCGGGCGCCCTGGCGTTCACGCTGGGCGACGGCAAGTACGCCGGCTATCACTACGACGTCTGCGCGCACATCATCGCCGACATCCAGAAGCATCTCGGCATGGCCAAGCTCGAGACCAAGTACCAGCCGGTGACGTCGCAAAACCGCGTTCCCCTGGTCACCAACGGCACGGTCGACCTCGAGTGCGGCTCGACCACCAACAACTCTGCGCGCGCCAAGGACGTGTCGTTCGCACCCGCGCTCTACGTCGAGGAAGTGCGCATCGCCGTCAAGGCGAACTCGGGCATCAAGGGCATCGCCGGTCTGAACGGCAAGACCGTCGCCACCACGACCGGCACGACCTCGGTGCAGTTGCTGCGCAAGAACAAGCGCGCCAAGGACATCGACTTCAAGGAGCTCAACGGCAAGGACC
>DAIMIM010000564.1:0-2018 GCA_036722755.1 Caldimonas sp.
GGCGGCAGCCCCGACATGGGCAACGTCAGCGCCGACGGCAAGTACCTGTGGCTGTCGGGACGCTTCGACGACGTGGTCTATCGCATCGACACGGGCAGCGGCGCGGTCGACAAGATCAAGGTCGGCCGCGAGCCGCACGGCCTCACGGTCTGGCCGCAGCCCGGGCGCTATTCGCTCGGCCACACCGGCAATCTTCGCTGAGTCGGAACGGCGCGCCGCGCTGCGGCGCCGGCACTAGCCGTTCGAGACGCCCGACGCGACGTGCCCGGAAGGCACATGGATGGCGGCGTTCTCGATGTGGCCGGTCTGGTCGTCGAAGAAGAAGTCGGGCTCGAACTCGCGCAGGAACTCGCCCTTGGCGAGGCCGCCGAGGAACATCGCCTCGTCGATCTCCACGTTCCATTCCATCAGCGTGCGCATGGCGCGCTCGTGCGCCGGAGCGCTGCGCGCCGTGACGAGCGCGGTGCGGATGCCCATGCCGTGCGCGGGCTCGTGCTGCAGCCGCTGCAGGGCTTGCAGGAGCGGCTTGAACGGGCCGGCGCCCAGCGGTGTCGCTGCCTGGTCGCGCTCGTGCGCCTGGAAGGCGTCGAGACCGCTTTGCTGGAAGACGCGCTCCGATTCGTCGGAGAAGAGCACGGCGTCGCCGTCGAAGGCGATGCGCACTTCGTTCGGATGCGCGTCGGAGGCGCGCGCCGAATGCGGATAGACGCGCGCCGCCGGCACGCCGGCCTCGAGCGCCGAGCGGACGTCGGCCTCGTTGGTCGACAGGAACAGGTTGGCGGCGAGCGGCTTCAGATAGCGCCAGGGCGATTTGCCGCGCGTGAAGACGCCACGCTGGATCGGCATGCCGTAGGCCTGCGCCGAACGGAACACGCGCATGCCCGAGACCGGGTCGTTGCGCGACAGGATGACCACCTCGACCCGCTGCGTCGCCTTGTCGTTGAAGGCGAGGAGCTTTTTCACCAGCGAGAAGGCGACGCCCGGCTTGGCTGCCTCGTCGAGCCGCTCGAGCTGCAGCTTCATGTAGGCGCGGTCGTTGTTGGCCTCGAAGTGGCGGTTCTCTTCCTCGAAGTCGAACAGGGCGCGCGACGAGATCGCGACGACGAGCTGGCCTTCGAGCGACGCAGGCATGCGCGCTACTTGACGAAGCTGTTGAGCTGGATGATCGGCAGCAGCACCGCGAGCACGATCGTCATGACGACGCCGCCCATGCCGACGATGAGCAGCGGCTCGAGGATCGTCGCCATCTGCAGGGCGCGCCGCTGCACTTCGGCGGACAGCTGCTTGGCGGCGCGCTCGAGCATCACCGGCAACTGCCCGGTCTGCTCGCCGAGGCGCGCGAACATCGCCAGGATGCCGGGAAAGCGCTTCTTGCCGGCGAGCGCGGAGGCGAGCGGTGCGCCTTCGCGCACCTGCACGAGCGCGTCCATGGCATCGGCGCGCATGGCGCGGTTCGAGAGCGTCTCGGCGGCGGCCTGCAGGGCCTTCAGGATCGGCACGCCGGCGCCTGCGAGCATCGCGAGCGTGCCGGCGAAGCGGGCCGCGTTGTAGCCGCGCGCGAGTCGGCCGATCAGCGGCAGCTCGAGCCAGCCGGCGTCGAAGCGCTCGCGAAACGCCTCGTTGCGCAGGCTGAAGGCGAGCAGGGAAATTCCGGCGGCGATCAGGATCACGAGCAGCCAGCCCCAGCTGCGCAGGAAGCTGCTCACCGTCATCATCAGGATGGTGAGGATCGGCAAGGAGCGCTTGGAGCTGGTGAACACGGTCGCCACCTGCGGCACGACGTAGGTGACGAGAAAGATGACGATGACGAAGGCGATCACCGAGACGATTGCCGGATAGAGCGTGGCGCTGATGAGCCGGCCCTTGAGCTCCTGGCGCGCTTCCAGGTCGTCGGCGAGTCGCTCCAGGACGACGCCGAGCGCGCCGCTCTGCTCGCCGGCGGCGACGACGCCGCGATAGACGTCGTCGAACTCGCGCGGCGCGCTGCCCAGCGCCTGCGCGAACGGCGCGCCGGCGTT
>DAIMIM010000565.1:0-2014 GCA_036722755.1 Caldimonas sp.
GGACGCCCGCCAGCGTCTGCTTTCGTCGCTGCCGGCAAGAGCGCCGTGCGATCCACTTAGATCCAGTTGCGCGGGCTAGGCAAGTCGAGCGACAACGAAAATAAATCCCGCGCCGAGCGCAGTCAGTCCGATGAGCCTGATAGCGGTGTTCGGGCGGGCCCCTGAATGCGCCTCGGGCAAGATATCCGAGACGCCGATATACAGAAGGAACCCGGCGAAGAAGCCGAGGTAGAGGACCAGCCCGGACGCTGGCATCTGGAAGAGCAAAGTCGAGGCCGCCCCGAGCACCGGGGCTGCGGCATCCAGGACAAGCATTGCCGTCGCGTGGCGCGTGGTATTGCGGTGGGTCAGCATGAGTCCGACCGTGTTGAGACCGTCGCAAAAGTCGTGCGCAATCACCGCGATGGCGACCGAGATGCCGACAGCTCGCGAAGCTTGAAACGCCAGTCCGATCGCGACACCGTCCAGCAGGCTGTGCCCGACCAGCGCCAGCGCCGATATGACACCGACCTGCGGGTGATGATGCTCCGCATAGTCGGCCTCGTGCGCATGGTGAATCAACACGAACTTCTCGAGACTGTGAAAGAACAGAAAGCCGACCACAAGCGCAACCATCGCCCTCGTGGCGTCCAGCGAGTGCTCACGCGCCAGCTCGAAGATCTCGGGAAGCACCTCGAAACTGACGACCCCCAGCAGCACGCCGGCAGTGAAGCTGAGAAGGTAGTGCAGCCTGTCTCGGTACCTCAGCGCGAACAGGCCGCCGCACAACGTCGAGCCGAACGTGGCGAGAGACAACAAGACTGCGGTCATGGAGGGTAGATGTTCGCGATTCGAACGCTGAACTCTATCCGCGTCGTCGATACAGCAAGTTTCTCGAAAGGCGAGACAGATATCCCACGCGACACCCGGCTGTGGCACCATACCGCCCGCGTCCTCTTCAATCATGCGCAAGCTCTATTGGGTCCTGCTCCCATTGTTCCTGCTGTTCGCGCAGCAGGGCGAGCTGACGCACGAGTACAGCCACTACGGCAATCCGCCGGCGGGCTCCCAGAAGAAGGCCCCGGCCGATCCCGACCATTGCCCGGTTTGCCAGGCTTACGCCCATCTCTCGGGCGCCGCCAAGACCGAAGTCCAGGCGCCGGTGCTCCTGTCGCACCTGGCCTTTCACTACGCGCCTTCGTTCGAAGTCGCCAGCGCCGACACCGAAGTCGCCACCCCGCGCAGCCGCGGTCCTCCCCTCCTCTGAGTTTCGGCTCGTCGTAGTCGGCCGCCGTGCGCCAAGGCGCAGCGCGATCGAGCGTGTTCGCCGTCACCAGAGGCTTTCCCATGACTCGTTTTCGACGTGTGCGTGTGGCAAGTGCCACCGCCTTTCTTTCTGCTATTTGCGCCCTCACATGGACCGACGCCTTTGCGGCAGCCAGCGCCCCGACAGTCGACGCGTCGGCCCACGTGCACCAACACGCACATGTGCACGGCGTCGCCAAGCTCGGCGTCGCGGTTCAGGACCAGACGGTCACGATCTCGCTCGAGTCGCCGCTCGACAGCGTCATCGGCTTCGAGCATGCCGCCAACACTCCAGCGCAAAAAGCCATGGTCGACGCCTTGCAGGCCCGCATGAAGGCACCGCAGGACTTGTTTCGCTTCGATGCCGCAGCCGCCTGCACCTTCAGCAAGAGCGAAGCGGAATCGGCGATCTTCCAGCCCGCGCCCGCGAATAGCGCTGCGCAGGAGCACGCCGATCTCGACGCCAGCTTCGAGTTCACGTGTGCCCATCCGGACAAGCTCACGACGCTCGATGTCGCCCTGTTTCAGATCTATCCGAAGCTGAAGAAGCTCGACGTCGACGTGGCGACCGGCAAGGGCCAGTTCAAACGCGACCTCGCCAGCCCGCAGCGAACGATTTCGCTGATTCGCTAGAGGCGGACCTGCTCATGAGTCCGAGTGCAAGCGAGACGCAGCGCCCCGGCGCAGCGGAGGCGGTGGCGCTGCGAAACGTCCGCTTCAGATATGACGG
>DAIMIM010000566.1:0-2012 GCA_036722755.1 Caldimonas sp.
AGATGCCGCCGTAGTCCTCGGCGAGGCCGAAATTGAGGCAGATGCTCTTGGCGTGTCCGATGTGCAGGTAGCCGTTCGGCTCCGGCGGGAATCGGGTGCGGATGCGTGCCGCGTCGCGTGGCGCCGATGCATGGTGCGCTGCATCGCCGGGCGTGCCGGCGAAGCGCCGCGTCGCATAGGTGCCATCGGCGAGATCGCGCTCGACGATGTGGCGCAGGAAGTTGCTGCCGTGGGCGGGATCGGTGTCGGAGCTCATGCGGTGTCAAGTCGCCGCGCTCGAGGCGGCGCGGTCATTCTAGGTGTCGTCGCCTGCACGGAGCCGCCGCGGCCCCTGGTGATCGCTCCGCTCGCCGAGGCGCCGTGACGGCTTGACGCGACGCAGGCCGTTGTCCGACGGCGCTGCCCGCGGACCGGCAGCTATATTGGCCCGGCCGCGCCGCACCCTGGCGCGCAGGAGCGGGAATGCGGGGAATCGTTCGGCCAGGATGGATGGCAAGGCAGGCGTTCGCGGGCACCGCCATGTTCCTGCTGGTGGCATGCGGGTCGCCACCGCGGGTCCGCGCGACCGATGTGGCCGCATCGCCCACGGCATCGAGCCCGACGCCATCGCGCGCGGTGTCGTCGCAGCCATCCGTGACAACGACAAGGCTCGGGCCGCCCGTCGTCGTGCTGCCTTCGCCGGCCGCCGCGCGCGCGGTCGTGGTCACGCCGCCGGTGCTGGACGGGCCACCGGTGCCGCCGCTGATCGCGTTCAATTTCCCCGAGCCCGCCGTGAGCTTCGCGACGCCGGCATTCGAGTCGGGCCGCACCGCCTACACGACCAACGACGAGCTGCGCGCGATCCTGCACGGCCTGGCCCGCAGCGGCGGCCAGGGCCCGCAGGACACCGACATCGCCGTGCTGCCGCTGGGTTCGTCGCAGTCCGGCGTGCCGATCGAAGCGCTGGCGTTCACGCGCCCGGCGTCTGCCGCGGCGCCGGCCACGCCGGTGGCCGCACCGCCGGTCGCGACGGCGCCCGGCACCGTGCCGACGCCCGTTGCGCCGACGCCCGCAGTGGCCGCTCCGTCCGAGACGCCGTCACGGCGCCCCTCGGTGCTGCTGTTGGCCGGCCAGCACGGTGACGAGCCTGCCGGCACCGAGGCGCTCGTGGTCGTCGCGCAGGCGATCGCCGCCGGGCGCTTCGACCGTGTCCTCGACCAGGTCGACATCTATCTCGTGCCCCGCGTCAACCCCGACGGTGCGGCCCTCGGCCAGCGCGACGCGGTCGACGGCAGCGACGTCAACCGCGACCACCTTCTCCTGCGCACGCCCGAGGCGGCAGCCGTGGCCCAGCTCGTGCGCGACGTCGCTCCGCTGGTCGTGCTCGATCTGCATGAATACGCGGTCGACGCCGGTTTCGCCGCCCGCTTCGGCGCCGTGCAACGCTTCGATGCGCTGCTGCAGTACGCGACCGTCGGCAACGAGCCGCCCTTTTTCACCAAGGCAGCGGAGGAGTGGTTCCGCACGCCGCTGCTGGCCAGCCTGGCATCGAACCGGCTCACCGCCGAGTGGTACTACACGCTCTCCGAAGATCTTGCCGACAAGAGGCTGACGATGGGCGGCGTCGGCGCGGACATCGGCCGCAATGCGCAGGGCCTGAAGAATGCCGTGAGCCTGCTGCTCGAGACGCGCGGTCGCGGCATCGGCCGGACCGACCTGAAGCGCCGTGTGCAGACCGATGTGGTCGCCGTCGGCAGCGTCCTCGGCAGCGCCGCCGCGCACGCCGCCGACCTCGTCAAGCTGCGCCAGTACGTCGAGCGCGACATCGCCGCGCAGGCGTGCCGCGGCGAGGCCGTGCTCGATGCCGCACCGACGCCGAGTGAGCACGTCATCGCCGTGATCGACGCGCAGACCGGCGCGGTCCGGCGCGTCACCGTGGCCTGGGATTCGGCGCTCGAGTTGCGCGTCCTGAAGAGCCGGCCGCGGCCTTGCGGCTACTGGCTCGCCGCGAGCGAGAGCGATGCGGTGCGGCG
>DAIMIM010000567.1:0-2011 GCA_036722755.1 Caldimonas sp.
CGGGATTCTTGCGCGCCTCGTTCGCCGTGGCCTGCCAGTCGGGCAGTGCGTCGCCCTGGGCATCGGCGATCTCGATATGCGCGACGACCGAGAGCATCCGGTCGCGCACCTCCTTCTGGAAGCCGTTCATGACCGACAGGACGATGATCAGCGCGGCGACGCCGAGGGCGATGCCGAGCATCGAGACGCCGGAGATGAACGAGATGAAGCCGTTCTTGCGCCCGCTGCGGCCGGCCCGCGTGTAGCGCCAGCCGATCTGCAGTTCGTAGGGCCAGTTCATGCGGCGGCGATGTTACGCGAGCGCGCCCCGTCGCCTTGCCCGAAGGCCAGTGGCAGCGCCCTCCGATAATTGCCGCCCATGCACCTGCTCGTTCCCTTCGCTTCCGACACCTCGGAAGCCTGCCGGCACGTGCTCGGCGACCTGCGCCTGCCGCATCTCGCGCGCCTGCTGACGCTGCTCTCGCCCTCGACACGCGACGACGGCACGACGACGACGCTCTCGCCACCGCACGAGCGTGCGTTGGCGGCCGCGTTGGGCTGGCACGGCGGCGATGGCCTGCTTCCCTTCGCAGCGCATGCAGCCGCCGGCGACGGCGTCGTCACCGGCGACGCGGTGTGGGGGCAGCTCACGCCGGCGCACTGGCAGCTGGGTCGCGATCACGTCGTCATGGCGGACCCGGCGCTGCTCGGCCTCGCCGAGCCGGAATCGCGCACGCTGTTCGCCGCGGTGCGCGGTCTCTTCGAAAGCGAAGGCTTCGAGGTGGCGTATGGCGACGCGAACCGCTGGTACATCGCCCGCGCCGATCTCGAGACCATGGCAACCGCGTCGCCCGATCGCGCCATCGGTCGCAGCGTCGACAGCTGGCTCGGCGACGGCACCGCGCCGGTCAGCCGGCTGGTGCGCCGCCTGCAGAGCGAGGTGCAGCTCGTGTTCTATCCGCACCCCGTCAACGAATCGCGCGAGCAGCGCGGCGAGCTGGCCGTGAACTCGTTCTGGCTGAGCGGCTGCGGCCGCGCGCAACGGGTCGATGCCGCGCGCCTGCCCCGCACCGACGCCACGCTGCGTGCACCCCTGCTCGCCGGCGACTGGGCCGCATGGGCCGAGGCCTGGCACGCGCTCGACGACAGCGCCGTCGCGGCGCTGATCGGGCCGGCCGAGCACGGCGACGACGTCACGCTCACGCTCTGCGGCGAGCGCGGCTCGGCTCGCTTCGAGCGCCAGTCGCGCCCGCTCTGGCGGAGCCTGCGCGCACGCTGGAGCGCGGTCGAGCCACAGGCCATCCTGGACACTCTCTGAGACGATCGCCGAGCGACCATGCCGACCGAACCCCTGACCATCGAGACCCGCGACGTGCCGCCGCGCACCGCCTGGGCGCTCGAGCAGGCCGGCGTGCATCCGCTGCTGGCGCGGCTGTTCGCGGCGCGCGGCGTCAAGACACCCGAGGAGCTCGATGATTCGCTCGCCCGGCTGTTGCCGCCGGCGGGCCTGCTCGGCGCCGCAGATGCAGCGAGCCTGCTCGCCGACGCGATCGGCGCCGGCAGCCGCATCTGCGTCGTCGCCGACTACGACTGCGACGGCGCCACCGCCTGCGCTGTCACCTTGCGCGGCTTGAAGATGCTCGGCGCCGATGCTGCGAACCTCGCCTACGTCGTGCCCGACCGGCGCGTTCACGGCTACGGGCTGACACCGGCGATCGTCGATCTGGCGATCGAGACGGCAGCGCCCGACGTGCTCGTCACCGTCGACAACGGCGTGGCCAGCCTCGAAGGCGTGGCGCACGCGGCCGCGCACGGACTCAGCGTCGTCGTCACCGATCATCATTTGCCGGCGCAGGTCGACGGCCGCGTCGTGCTGCCCGCGGCCGACGTCATCGTCGACCCGAACCAGCCCGACTGCAGGTTCGCGAGCAAGCACCTGGCCGGCTGCGGCGTCGCCTTCTACGTCCTGCTGGCGCTGCGCGCGGAGCTGCGCGAGCGCGGCGAATTCGATCTCGCGAATCAGCCGCGCCTC
>DAIMIM010000568.1:0-2008 GCA_036722755.1 Caldimonas sp.
CGCTTCTCGCCGCCACAGACAGCGCCCCCGACGGGCACCGCCTGCCGCGAAACACCATCTGTTCTCGCGACGAGAACGCCAACTGGTTGTGCAAAGGCGCGTCCGGGCAGGTCGCGGCGCGCCTCTGGAGCGCCGAGAAGCGCAGGGCTCGCGGCCGCGCGCGCAGCGCGCATCCACAACTGACTCGTCGCAGGTGTCTGAGCGTAGAGAGCGCAGCGAACGCAGCGAGTTCTGCGACGGGGCCGCGAGACCGAGCATCGCAGGGCAGTCGGCGCACCGCGCCGACCGCTCCAGCGAAGCGCAGCGGCCTGCCCGGACGCGACTTTGCCGTACGGATGGTGGTGAAAGTCTCGGGCGCACGAGGGCTGCAAGGCGGCGACGTGGACGGCCCGTGAGCTGGCCGATCGAGTGCGAGGCTTCATCCTAGATCGGCTTGAAGTGCTCGAACGGCTCGCCGCAGGCGCGGCAGCGCCACAGCGCCTTGCACGCGGTGGCGCCGAAGGCGGAAATGCGTTCGGTGTTCATGCTGTCGCAGCGCGGGCAGGCGAGCGAGCCGATGCGCGCACGCGGTACGAAGCGCAGCGGCGACGACTCCGGCGCACGCACCGCACCGGGAGGGGCGATGCCGTACTCGCGCAGCTTGGCTCGGCCGGCTTCGCTCATCCAGTCGGTCGTCCACGCCGGCGCACGTCGCATCTCGACGTGCACGGGACCGAGGCCGTCGGCTTCCAGCGCTTCGACGATGCTCTGCTCGATGACCTCGGTGGCGGGGCAGCCGGAATACGTCGGCGTGACGACGACGGTGAGGCCGCCGTCGTCGCGCTCGACGACATCGCGGACGATGCCGAGATCGCGCACCGAAACGACCGGCACTTCCGGATCGAGAACGCCGTCGAGCAGGTGCCAGGCCCGATCGACCCGCGATGCCGAAAGTGCCTCGGTCACCACACGCCGCCGGGAAAGGAACGTTGCAGATGCTGCATCTCGGCCAGGATGTAGCCGAGATGCTCGCTGTGCCTGCCGAACTTGCCGGTGCTGCGAAAGGCACGATCGGCCGGGGGCGACAGGGCCGCAGCAGCGAGAACGGACGACATCTCCGCATGCCAGTCGTCGCGCAGGTCGAGCCAGCGGGGGCCGAGTTGCGCAGCGGCCGCGGCCTCGTCGACGGCATCGGGCTCGAACAGCTCGGCCATGTAGGGCCAGAGCCAGTCGAGCGCTGCCTGCATGCGTGCCGCCGATTCGGCGGTGCCGTCGCCGAGGCGCACGACCCAGTCGGCGGCGTGCTCCTGGTGATAGCGCGCTTCCTTCACGGCCTTGCCGGCGATGCCGGCGAGCTCGGTGTCGCTCGACCGCTCGAGGCGCAACCAGAGCAGGCGCAGGAAGCTCGCCATCGCGAGATTGCGCAAGGTCGTTGCCGCGAAGTCGCCGCGCGGCAGCTCGACCAGCGTGCAGTTGCGGAAGTCGCGCTCCTGGCGCAAGAAGGCGAGTTGGTCTTCGTCGTGCGCATCGCCGCCGCGCTCGGCCTCGAGCGCGCCGGCGCGGGTCAACACCGCCCTCGCCTGGCCGACCAGGTCGAGCGCCATGTTCGAGAGCGCGATGTCTTCCTCGAGCAGCGGCGCGTGGCCGCACCACTCGGCGAGGCGCTGCGCCATGATCAGACAGGTGTCGCCGATGCGCAGCAGGTACTGTACCGACGGATCGGTGGACACCTGGATCGAAGCGCGATTCGACGTGCTCGTGGCGGACATGGCGAGCGCGCTCACATGTGGTCGAGCGACTTCGGCAGCTCGTAGAAGGTCGGGTGACGATAGACCTTGTCAGCCATCGGATCGAAGTACGCCGCCTTGTCGGCCGGATCGCTGGCGACGATCTGGTCGGAGCGGACCACCCACACGCTGGTGCCTTCCTGGCGGCGCGTGTAGACGTCGCGGGCGAGCTGGATCGCCATCTGCGGATCGGCGGCATGCAGGCTGCCGCAATGCTTGTGGTCGAGCCCGGCCTTGCTGCG
>DAIMIM010000569.1:0-1998 GCA_036722755.1 Caldimonas sp.
CCTGGAACGCCTTCATCATCGCCGGCGGGCAGGCCGAGCCGCCGATGACGGTGCGCCGCATCGTCGAGAACCGCAGGCCGTTGGTGTCGACGTACGAGAGCAGCCCCTGCCACACCGTCGGCACGCCGGCCGAGAGCGTGACGCCTTCGTTCTCGAAGAGCTCGTAGAGCGACTTGCCGTCGAGGCCCGGGCCGGGAAAGACGAGCTTGGCGCCCATCATGCAGGCCGCGTACGGCAGGCCCCAGGCGTTGACGTGGAACATCGGCACGACCGGCAGGATCGTGTCGCGCGCCGAGCAGTTGAGCGAATCGGGCAAGGCGATGCCGAAGGTGTGCAGCAGCGTCGAGCGGTGGCTGTAGAGCACGCCCTTGGGATTGCCCGTGGTGCCCGACGTGTAGCAGAGCGACGAGGCAAGCGCCTCGTCGAAGTTGGGCCACGCGAAGTCGTCGTTTTCGTTCGCCAGCAGCTCTTCGTAGCAGAGTAGCCCTGGGATCTTGGTGCTGGCCGGCATGTGCGCGCGGTCGGTCATCGCCACGAAATGGCGCACCGTCGACAGGCGCGACGCGACGGCCTCCACCAGGGGCAGGAAGGTGAGATCGAAGCACAGCACGGCGTCTTCGGCATGCCCGGCGATGTAGACCACCTGGTCGGGATGCAGGCGCGGGTTGAGCGTGTGCAGCACCGCGCCCGAGCCGGAGACGGCGTAGTAGATCTCGAGATGTCGGTACCCGTTCCAGGCCAGCGTGGCGACCCGCTCGCTCTGCTTGACCCCCAGGCGTCCCAGCGCATTGGCCATGCGCCGCGCGCGCGATGCCAGCTCGCGGTAGGTCGTGCGGTGGATGTCGCCCTCGACGCGACGCGAGACCACTTCCTGCTCGCCGTGGTGCCGCTCGGCATGGACCAGCAGCGACGAGATCAGCAGCGGCTGCTGCATCATCAATCCGTTCACCTTGTCTCCCTTGTTGTTCGACGCATCGCCGGCCTCAGCGGGCCAGGTTCAGCGGCTTCACGTCGCCGCAGTCGCCGCTCACCCACACTGCCTTGATCGAATGCTGTCGCGTGCCCGACTTGATTGTCGTCGAGACGTTGACGGTGTAGTTTTCGGCATTGGTGAAGACGGCCTCCCCGTCGCTCATCGCGTCGGGGTTCGCGCACACCGCGTGCCACTTCCAGGCGCTGCTGCTCCTCGTCTTGAAGTCGGTCTTGCAGCGCGTCTGGTCGGTCCAGGCGCCGGTGTTGAGCGAGTCCTTGGAGAGGCACACGCGTGTCACGCCGCCGGCCAACGAGATGCCCCGCTGCTTCAACATGGCGTCGATCTTGGCGCGTGTTTCGGGCGTCATGTTCTTCATGCGCTCGGCATTCCTGGCGCCGTCCGCGCCTTGCATCGCCACCTCCCAGAGGCCTGGCTTGATCGGTGGCGCCTGCATCTGGGCCGCGGCCGGCGCACCCAGGCTCAGGACCGCCGCGGCGACGGCGAGCAGGCGCGAAAGCGGGGCGGGCATGCATGACTCCTTCATCGGCGGACGGGTGCGGCGCGGTCAGGGTGCGTGGGCCCATGCTACCGCCGCGCCGCTCGCGCACGATCAGGGTTGGCGCGCGGTTGGCGGCGTGGCACGCTACCCGCGCCGGTCCCTCAGGAGAGCGATTTCTCCCAGGTCTCGCCGACGAGGTGCTTGCCGAAGCTGCGGTGCGGCTCGCTCTTGACCAGCGCGTAGCCGGCGGCCGCGTAGATGCCGCGTGCGGCGTCGAGCACGCTGTTGGTCCACAGCACGATGCGCCGGTAGCCGTGGGCGCGTGCGAAGCGATCGCATTCCTCGACCAGGCGCTTGCCGATGCCGAGGCCGCGGGCCGTCGGCTCGACCAGCAACAGGCGCAGTTGCGCCGTGCCGGCGACCGGCTGGCGGCTGGTCTCGTCGCGGGCCTGGACGAGAAAGACGCAGCCGATGTTGGCGCCGTCGCGTTCGGCGATCCAGCAGGCCTCGCGGCGCGCGTCGAGCT
>DAIMIM010000570.1:0-1989 GCA_036722755.1 Caldimonas sp.
TTCAACGGCATCAACCTGCTCGACGGCAGCTTCACGGCGCAGCAGTTCCAGGTCGGTGCGAACTCGGGCCAGACCATCTCGGTCTCCTCGATCGCCAGCGCACGGGCCAGCGCCCTCGGCGTCTACCAGGGCTTCAATCTGGTCACGCAGCCGATCGGCACCGCGAACAACACGCCTCAAGCGATGTCGGTCACGGTCGGCGGCGGCGCCTCGATCTCGCTCGGCAACGTCGCGATCGACGCCAAGGCGCAGGCGGCGGCAATCACCAACGCCAACATTCCGGGCATGGTCGCGACGGCCAACGCCACGACCGTGGCCGCCGGTGTCTCGACCGCCGCGGCCACCGGTCCGGGCAGCGCCAACTACACGATCAACGGTCTCGTGATTCCGATCTCCGGCGTCAATGGCGCCGGCGCGCTGGCCAGCAACCGTGCCAATGCGGTCGCGGCGATCAACGCGCAGTCGGCCGCCACCGGCGTCACCGCGACCGACACCGGCTCGGGCGTCAGCCTCACGGCGGCCGATGGCCGCAACATCTCGATCGCCTATGCGCAAAACGGCTTCGCCGGCTCCGCCGCGGCGGACTTCGGCCTCTCGGCCGCTCCCATCACGGGCGGCACCTTGAACCTGAGCTACTCGGCGCCGAGCGGCGTCAGCGGCAGCGTCGTCTTCGCGCAGACCGGCGGCCTGAACAGCTCGACCGCGATCGCCGGCACCGGAACATCGGTGAGCGCGATGGACATCTCGACGGTCGCCGGCTCGAACGCCGCATTGACCTCGATCGACGCCGCCCTGCAGACCGTCAACTCGACACGCGCCGCGCTCGGTGCGGTGCAGAACCGCTTCTCGTCGACGATCGAGAACCTGCAGACAGGCAGCGAGAACCTCACGGCCTCGCGCAGCCGCATCCAGGACGCCGACTTCGCCGCCGAAACCGCGAACCTCTCGCGCGCCCAGGTGCTGCGACAGGCGGGCACGGCGATGGTGGCGCAAGCCAACCAGATGCCGCAACAGGTGCTGCAGCTGCTGAAGTGAGCGGCGACGGCCGCGGCCGTCGCGTTCTCCTCCGGGCCGCGCTCAAGCTCTTCGGCGAACTGCCGATAGCAAGGCGAGGACCGCGCAACACCCCGTTCCCACACGGCAACGCCTGACATGACCACCATCACCTCGTCCACCGGGACCATCTCTTCGGCGGGCATCGGCAGCGGACTGGACGTCAACTCGATCATCAGCTCGCTGATGGCCGTCGAGAGCCTGCCGCTGACCGCCCTGCAGTCCACGGCGACGACGCTGCAGACCAATCTCTCGGCATTCGGCCAGGTGCAGTCGCTCGTCTCCGCCCTGCAGGACGCGGCCAAGCCGCTTTTCGACCCGAACACCTTCGCGCTCACCAGTTCCAGCTCCACCGATCCGTCGAGCGTCAGCGCAGGCACCTCGACCGGCGCGACGCCGGGCATCTACTCGGTGTCGGTCTCCTCGCTGTCGGCGGGCCAGTCGCTGGTCAGCCAGACCGGACAGTTCACGGATGGCACCAGCGTCGTCGGCACCGGCAGCCTGACGATCCACCTCGGAACCTGGAGCGGCACCGGCAACGCGACCTTCACGCCTGCCACGGGCTCCTCCGACATCACGGTTCCGATCGGCGCGACCGAGAACACGCTCGCCGGGATCGCCGCCAAGATCAACGCCGCCAACGCCGGCATCAGCGCGACCATCGTCACCGATGCGAGCGGCGCCCGCCTCGCGCTGCAGTCGAGCGCCACCGGCGCGGCCAACGGCTTTCGCGTCTCGGTCGCCGACGACGACGGCAACAACACCGATGCCTCGGGCCTGTCGCGCCTCGCCTACGATCCGGCGAGCGGCACATCGCAGCTGTCGCTGGCGCAGTCGGCCTCGAACACGCAGGCGACCATCAACGGCATCGCCGTCAGCTCGAGCAGCAACACGCTGAGCGGCGTCATCAGCAACATCACCTTCAACCTGAGCAAG
>DAIMIM010000571.1:0-1968 GCA_036722755.1 Caldimonas sp.
CCGTGTACGACGCCGACCGGCTGGCCGACTTCAAGGACAAGCCGCTCAAGGAGCGCTTTGGGTTGTGTCCGTGGGGCATGTACTACATGGAGGTGAAGACGATCTGAGCCGAAGGCCGTGGCCGACCTGCCGCCAACGGCCATTCATGGCTTCCCGCCCGCCTTCTTGTAGTCCACCTTGTTCTGCGGGAGCTCCCGCTTCAAGCGGTTGAGCTCCTTCTCGATCGGCGGCAGCGTGTCCTTGCGGTAGTCGACGATCAGCTTGGCGTCGATCACGCCGACGATGAGCTTTCGTGCGGCGCTGAAATCGGGCTTGCTGCCAGCGCCCACCGCCTTGGCGATCGGCGCCGCCATCGCCGGTGGCAGATTGACGGGGAGCGCCGCGCCGGCGGCGATGTACGTGTCGAAGATGACCTTGGGAGCGACGCCGGCATCGATGTTTTCCACGAACTTGAGGTAGTGCTCGCGGCTGCGTGGCTTGGTGAACGCGTGCAGCGCGTTGACCAAAGCAGCCTGGTCCTTGCCATCGAACTTGAAGGCCTTCAGCGCGTCGTACTGCGTCTGCAGCGAGCTCATGGAGCTCTCCATCTCGGCAATGGTGTCGCGGAATGTCTGGAGCTCGGCATCGCTGTAGTGCGTGTTGTGCCACTTCTCGACGTCCGCCCGCGTCGTGAGCTTCGTCGAGTCGGCGAGCTTGTCGAGCACGGCCCGCTGCTTGTCGTTGTCGTGCAGGCTGTCGAGGTCCTTCGCCCCGATCCGGAACGGCTTGGTGCCAGGCACGCGAATCTCGAGGTAGAGAAGCGACCCGTCCAGGTTGACGTAGATCTGCGCCTTCTTGCCATTGGCCTTTGCGAACGCGGCAGCCAGTTCCTTGTCGGGTGGCAGTCTGATCGTCGGCTTGATCTTCAGGTTCTGCAGGAACTTGTCGACGTACTGCATCCAGAAGGGGAGCCGGTCGACCTTGTCGAACGCGCTTCCGATTGTGTCTTCGCTCATGCTTGCTCCTTGTCGTCACCGGATCGGGCGTGATGGCGCGAGGTTGTCGCCCTGCCGATTCCTGCGTCGGATCGAATCTTGTTGAGACAAGCGGAATCGGCCGATCAAAGCCGCCATTTCACCAAGCGGGCCGGCGACGTCAGGCCTGTTGCAGCGACTGAAGCACGCGCCGTTGCGAACCGGCAGCTCGGCGGCGACGACGGCGCAGGTCTTCCTGCGCCTGCCGAAGGGCAACCCTAATACGTCTCGAGGTGCAGCCGACCCTCGCGCTTCAGCGTGGGCCCGATCGATGCCCACTCCAGCTTTGCGCCTTCGGCCACGTCGCGCAGCGCCAGCAGCACGCCTTCTTCCATCGCCTTCAGCCCGCACACGTAGAAGTGCGCGTTCGGATCTGCAAGCAGCGGCACGAGATCGACGGCACGCTCATGCATCAGGTCTTGCACATAGCGCTTCGGCTGCCCCGGCGTGCGCGAGAACGCGAGGTTGATATCGATGAAATCCTTCGGCAGGCTCGTCAGCGGCCCGAAGTACGGCAGCTCCTCGCGCGTCCTGGCCCCGAAGAAGAGCATGAGCTTGCCGCCTTCGAACTGGCCGGTTTTTCGCTGCCGGCGCCGCCACTCGGTCATGGCGCGCATGGGTGCGCTGCCGGTGCCGGTGCAGATCATCACGATGTGCGACTTGGCGTGGTTGGGCATGAGGAAGCTCTGGCCGAACGGGCCCACCACCTGCACCGCGTCGCCCACCTTCAGGTCGCACACGTAGTTCGAGGCCACACCACGGAAGGGCCGGCCCTGGTGGTCTTCGGTCACGCGCTTCACGGTGAGCGAGACGTTGTTGTAGCCGGGCCGCTCGCCGTTGCGCGGGCTGGCGATGGAGTACTGGCGCGGCATGTGGGCGCGGCCGTTGGCATCGAGGCCGGGCGGCACGATGCCGATCGATTGCCCCTCGAGCACCGGGAACGGCAAGGCGCCGA